>JAQXPK010000074.1 GCA_029100605.1 Bacillota bacterium
GGCGTATGCGTCGTGACGCTGGGGGAAACCGCCTCCCTTCGGGCAGTGGCGCTGGACACCCTGCATTTCCATGAGCAGACCGTGGACATCGGCTCCGACGCCGGCGCCGCTCTGGAAGCGGTGCTGCCCCCCGCGGGCAGCCGGGACTTTTACCGGATCACCCTGACGGGCAGCGGCGAGGCCGACCTCACCGCGCTGAAACAGAAATTCCCCGGGATTCCCAATCTAGTGCTCCGGGATGAAACCCTTCCGCCCCTGGACATCTGGGGCGACACCGACGCGGACAGCCTGGAGGGCGTGTACTTCCGCCTGCTCCGGCAAGCCATGGAGCAGTCCCCTGAAAACCGGGAGGAGATTCTGCTGGCGGCGGAGCTTTCCCGGAAAATTCTGGAGGGGAGGGAGATCACCCTGTGAGAATCTACAAAATGACGGCGACCTTTGGCAAGCTGGAGCACGCCGAGCTGACCCTTCGACCGGGGCTGAACATTCTCTCCGCTCCCAACGAGTGGGGAAAAAGCACCTGGTGCGCCTTTCTTCTTGCCATGCTCTACGGTCTGGACACCCGTGCCAAGTCTACCAAAACCGCCCTGGCGGACAAGGAGCGCTACGCCCCCTGGTCGGGCAGCCCCATGGCGGGGCGGATTGACCTGAACTGGAACGGTCGGGACATCACCATCGAACGCCGCACCAAGGGAAGAGTGCCCCTGGGGGACTTCCAGGCCTACGAAACCGCCACCGGTCTTGCCGTCCCGGAGTTGACGGCGGCGAACTGCGGTCAAACGCTGCTGGGGGTAGAGCAGACGGTGTTCCGCCGGGCGGGTTTTATCCGTCAATCGGATATGCCCGTAACCCAGGACGAGGCTCTGCGCCGGCGGCTGAACAATCTGGTGACCACCGGGGACGAAAGCGGCGCAGGCGACCGTCTGGCAGGGGCGCTACGGGATTACAAAAATCGCTGCCGCTACAACAAAAGCGGCCTTCTTCCCCAGCTGGAAGCCCAGCGGGACAGTCTGCGGGACAAGCTGGGGCAGCTGGATTCCCTGGATCTCCAGCTGAAAAAGCAGATGCTCCGTCTGGACGAGATCAAGTCCTGGCTGCGGCAGCTTCAGAACCATCAGACCGCCCTGGAATACGCCGTGGCGGAGGCCGACGCCGGACGGGTCGCCCAGGCTCGGGAGGCTCTGGCGCAGGCGCAGGAGCAGCTGATCGTCCTGGAAGCCGCCTGCGAAAAGCTCCCCTCCCGGGAGGAGGCCGAGCAGAAGGCGAGGGAGCTGCGCGCCTTCCGGGACGAGTGGAACGCGCTGCTGATGGAATCTCAGATGCTTCCCAAGGTTCCCCTGCCCCCAGCAAAAAAGGAGCCTTTTGCGGACATGGACGTACCGGAAGCCGTAGAAATGGTGAAATCAGACCGGGCGGAGATCACCGCCCTGCGGAAAAGCCGAACCCACGTCCTTTTGCTGGGGCTTGGCGCGGCTGCCATGACGGCGGCGATTGTGCTGGTGATTCTCCGGCTGTACCTGCCTGCGGGAATCGCCGCCATGGCCTCGGTGGTGCTGCAGGCTCTGAGTCTTGTCCGGCTCCGGAGCACCAAGAAGCGCATCGCCGCCCTGGAGAAGAAGTACGGCACCCCGGAAATCGAGCACTGGCTGGACGCGCTGCACACCTATGAGGCGGAGCTGAAGCTCTTCAACGCCGCCAAGAAGGAATCCCAGGACGCCCAGGGCGATGTGGAGGTGCGGATGATGGTTCTGCGCAAGCGTCGGGATGCCCTGTGCGGGAATCAGGAGCCGGACGCTGCTCTGGAAACCTGGCAGCGGATACAGGCCAAGTGGGACGCCTACTACGACGCCCGGCGGGAAGCGCTGCGGGCGCAGAATTTGGTGGAGACCCTCAGCGCCATGGCAAAGCCCGTCCACCAGCCGGCGGAGGAGGACAAACTGACCTATTCCCAGGCGGACACGGCTCGTCTGCTCTCCGACTGCCGGGAGGAGCAGCAGCATTTGCAGAGCCGCATCAGTCAGTACAAGGGCACCATGGAGGCGCTGGGCGACCGGGCTCAGCTGGAAAAACAGCTGACCGCCGTCACCGACCACATTGCCTCGCTGGAAAAAACCTACGCCGCCCTGACCATCGCCCAGGACACCCTGGCTCAGGCTCGGTCGGAGCTGCAGCGGCGGTTTGCCCCCCGGATCTCCCAGCGGGCTCAGGAGCTGCTCACCGCCATGACGGACGGACGCTACCAGCGGCTGAGCATGGGAGAGGACTTCTCCCTGCAGTCCGGAACGGCGGAGGAGGAGACTCTCCACGACGCCCTGTGGCGCAGCGACGGCACGGTGGATCAGCTGTACCTCGCCCTGCGGCTGGCTGTGGCGGAGGAGCTGACCCCGGAGGCACCGCTGATTCTGGACGACGCCCTGGTACGCTTCGACGATGAGCGGATGAAAGCCGCCCTGGCAATTTTGGAGCAGCTGTCCCAAACCCGTCAGGTGATCCTGTTCACCTGTCAAAGCCGGGAGAAGGACGCAGTGACTCCATGACATTCCCTTGCCCTTCCCGGAAACGAGGGGCTTTTCCGGGAAACGATACGATATAGGCAGGCACTGCCGCTGCGGGCTGAATCGCCCGGGGCGGCAGCGTTTTTTATCCTGCAAAACACCGCACAATGGGAACTGTGGGCTTCGGCGGAGCTTTGCCCCATGATGCGGTTTTGCCGAAAATTTGTCATAAATTTGTCATTTCCCTCTTGACAAGGGAGGTTTAATGCGTTAAACTAAATCCATAAGGTTTAATGCGTTAAACTTGTCAGGCGCTCCGGGGAGACGTCCCCGGGGAGCTGACGAAAAAAGGAGGTCATTTTGTGGAAACGCCAAAGATTTTTGAAAGCGAGTATCGTTTCTGCCTGATACTGTGGGAAAACGAGCCGGTGAACTCCACCCGTCTGGTGGAGCTGTGCAAGCAGCAGCTGGGCTGGTCAAAGGCCACCACCTACACCGTCATCCGGCGTCTGGCGGAGCGGGGCGTGGTGAAGAACGACAACGCCGTGGTCACCTCTCTTGTTTCCAAGGAGCAGGCACAGGCATCCCGGTTGGACGAGATGGTGGAGCAGACCTTTGAAGGCTCCCTGCCCGCCTTCATCGCCGCCTTCTCCCGGAGCCAGAAGCTGACCCGGGACGAGGTAGCCCAGCTGAAGGAACTGATCGACAATTACAAGGAGGACTGAACATGGACACCCTGTTTCAGAATATCCTGACAGCCAGCTTTCACGGCAGCATCGTCATCGCGGCGGTGATTCTGCTGCGGCTGGTGCTGAAGAAAACACCCCGAAAGTACATTTGTATGCTTTGGCTGCTGGCGGGACTGCGGCTTCTGATGCCCTTCCAGATTCAAAGCGAACTGAGCCTGCAGCCCGACGTGACCGCCGTCACCGAGGCGCGGCAGCAGATCGTCCAGTCCCGGCAGGAGAGCCTGCCCGCCCCCGTGGCAAACGAAGCGCCGGAGGCTGAGCCGGAACCGGCGGCGGTGTACACCCCCGCCCCTGCCGAGAATGCCCCCGTCAGCGTCTCCAAGCCGGAACCCCAGCCGGTATCCGCGCCGGAAGCGTCCTTTGACTATCTGGCAATGGTGCCCTGGCTGTGGTTCGGCATTGCCTGCTGCTTCGGCATTTACAGCCTGTACACCTACCTGAGCCTGAAGCTGAAGGTTCGCACAGCGATCAAGATCCCCGGCGGCTGGGAAAGCGACCGCATTGAAACCGCTTTCATTCTGGGCTTTATCCGCCCGAAAATCTACATTCCCATGGGTATGTCCCCGGCAACCCGGCGCTACATCCTCGCCCACGAGCGCACCCATCTGGAAAAGGGCGACCACTGGTTCAAAATGATTGGCTTTGTGGCGCTGGCGCTGCACTGGTTCAACCCCCTGGTGTGGGCGGCCTACATCCTGCTGTGCAAGGACATCGAGATTGCCTGCGACGAGCGGGTGGTGCAGTTTATGGAGCTGGCGGAGCGGAAGGAATATTCCGCCGCCCTCCTGAATTGCAGCACCAATCGGGCGCACTTCGCGGCCTGTCCCGTGGCCTTCGGCGAGGTGAGCGTCAAGGAGCGGATCAAGTCGGTGCTGTCCTACAAGAAGCCCGGCTTCTGGATCAGCCTGGTGGGCGTCCTGGCCATCGTGTTCGTGGCGGTGTGCCTGGTGACAAGCCCCACCCGGAAGGAAGAACCGTCAGCCGCCGGGGAGACAACGCCGGAGACTGCGCTGGAAGAAGCGTCCGTCCCCGTCAAAAAGGACGGCTTTGCCGCAAGCCTCTCCGAGAGCGAAATCGCCTACACCTGTGAGCAAGCCCTGGAGAAGCTGAAGCAGCAGGAAAGCTACTGCCTGAAGGTAGACACCAGCGTGGAAAGCACCAGCGCGTTTTACGGGGAGAGCGTCTCCGCTGGCGAGATGCGGAAGAGCGGAGATAATTACATGAGCCTGACTCAGGACGGCAACGGATACGAGATGGGCTACCTGGTCTGCGACGGTGTGTCCGCGTCCAGCTGGGGCGACGCCTGGGTCAAGGAAGATTACGGATTCACACCGCCGGATACCTGGCTGGATCAGTTCTCCCCGGAGCTGAAGAATCTCTCCTTCCCCGAGGGAACCGGCGTCGTCAGCGGCGACACTGTGGTGATTGGGGCGCAGTGGCACGGCGGAGATTATGAGTGTGTCGGCACACTGACCTTTACCTTCCTGGACGACGGCACCCTGTCCGCCTTCGGTCAGGCGTACACCAACGTCATTCCCGACGAGGGCGGCGAAGGGGAAGTGCACTATGAGACCAAGGTCACCGTTCAGCAGGAAGCGCCTCAGGTTACCCTGGATACCATCCGTTCCTATGCCGGTCAGGCGGTGGATCAGGAGGAGCTTGCCCGCATCCGCCGGGAGAAAGAAATGGTCACCGAGGTTCCCAGCAACAAGACCAGCTATGACAAGGATATGCTGCTTGGCTCCGGTCAGATGGGCTGGCAGTTTATGGACGGCGAGTGGTTCTTCAAATTCGGCGGGGAAAACGCAACGGATACCGGCATCCGCCTGGTGGTGGAGTACAACGGCTCTTATGGCAACAACACCATCAGCAGCGGCACCATGACCGCCGGGGACACCTACTTTATCGAAAAGTATGTGGACGGAGCGTGGACGACGGTGGAGCCGACGGCGGTCTCCTTTACCCCCATTCCGAAGCAGACCCTGTCCTCCGGAAGCAGCCAGAGCATCAACTGGGAGAATAACTACGGCAAGCTCCCCGACGGCTTCTACCGGATCGGCAACTATTACACCTTCACCACTGCCGACGGCAAAACCGACACCCAGGTGTGCTACGCCAAGTTCCGGCTGTATGACCCGGAAATGGATGCCCTGCTGGCCAAGTGCCGCAATGGCCTGAGCAATCTGCTGGCCTCGGACAGCTACCATCTCATGGAAACAAACTGGATGAATCTGGAAAACCAGCGGCCGGACGACCACTATTTCACGACAGAAGTCTGGAAGGCCGGTGCCGATTATCTGGAAGAACTCCGCTACTACTATCATTCGGACAACTCGCTGAAAGCAGCCCGAGGCACCATGCGGCGGGGAGGCACCTACTACGATCTGCATTGGGTGGATGGCAGCTGCCGCAATCCCGTCAGCGACTATGAGACCATTACCTACGCGGACGAGGACAATTTCCAGATCTGGTCCTGGTCTTTCGAGCTTTTCGACGCCAAGGTTTGGGAGGTCAAGCAGGAGGGCAATACCATCCGGGTGCTGGAAATGGACGACTTCTACGACAACATTCCCTATATTGAAACCGTCTTTACCTTCGACAAGGGCGGAAACCTCATTGGTCTGACCAAATCCTATGTCTACGACAACGGCGAGAAGCTGGTAGACGAGGAAATGCTCGTGTTTGACAGCACCCGGGAGGAAGTGGGCGCGTTCATCAGCAGTCAGGACTTGAGCGCCATTCCCGCCTTCTCCTACGCTGAGGAGCAATCCCAGCACCCCGCCGGGAGCGAGGGCGTGCGCACCAAGAACTTTGTCAACACCACCGTGAAATCCATCCGCACACCGGAGGAAGCCATTGAGCGGGCTAAGAAGGACTGCACCCTGCCGGCTGCTGTGGATTTGGAGCCGGGCACCAATACGTTCCGGGCATTCTATGACCAGGAGGCCAGAATGTGGAAGGTGGAATTCACCGCCTCCTGGGACAGTTCCATCTATCAGGCGGTATACCTGGACACCAGCGGCATCACCCAGATGACCGTGACCCAGTAGTTTGAGAAGCAGAGGAGCCTGCCCGAAAGGGCAGACTCCTTCAGGCTGTCGAAAAACCATGTCATTCCGAGCCAGTGCTCTTTACTGGCGTGGGAATCCCCCGGTTTTCAAACATTTTCCGTTCAAAACAGGCAGTTTTTCTGTAGTTTTGGGGGATTGCCACACCAGCCTGCGGGCTGGTTCGCAATGACATCGCTATTATGGGACTTTTTTGACACGCTGGAGGAGCCTGCCCGAAAGGGCAGGCTCCTTATATCGTTCCGCGTCCCCAAGCGCGTCTATCCTATATCCGATACAGCCGCTTGCCGTTTTCCAAAGTGGCGGCGTGAACCTGCGCAACGGAGATGCCCCGGATTTCCGCCAGGCGCTCCGCCATGCGGTAGAGCTTTCCGGGGTCGTTGCGCCTACCCCGGAAGGGCTCCGGGGACATATAGGGGCAGTCCGTCTCCAGCACGATGCGCTCCAGCGGGACGACAGCGGCGGTTTCCACCGCTTTGCGGGCGTTTTTGAAGGTCAGCACCCCGGTGAAGCCGATGTACCAGCCCCGCTGCACCAGCCATTTTGCCATCTCCGCCGAGCCGGAATAGCAATGAAACACCCCGGTCACCTCCGGGAATTCCTCCACGATCCGAAGCGCGTCCTCATGCGCCTCCCGCTCGTGGACAATGACGGGAAGGTTCAGCTCCCGAGCCAGAGCCATCTGCGCCCGAAAGGCCGCCTGCTGCCGCTGCCGGGGAACATCCTCGTAGTGATAGTCCAGGCCGATCTCCCCGATGGCCTTGACCTTGGGATTCTGCTTCCATAACATTCTGTAAGTGTCCAGAACCGTCTCGTTCACCTCGTCGGCGGCATCGGGATGGGAGCCGACGGCGGCGTAGAGATAGTCGTACCGCCCCGCCAGCGCGCAGGCCGCCCGGGAGGAGGCGAGACTGCACCCGGGGTTCATCAGCAGCGCGATGCCCTGCTCCGGCAGCGCCTCCAGAAGCGCTTCCCGGTCGGAATCAAAGGCGTGGTCGTCCATATGGGCGTGGGTGTCAAACAGCATAACAGTTCCTCATTCGATAACGGCTACCAGGCAGCCGTCCATTTCCATAACCCGGGGGTCGTCCAGGGAAAACGCCGTATCCGCCGGGTAGCCTGCCAGACCCGCCCCGGTTTTCTTGGCCTGGGCTTCCTTCAGAACCCAGAAGGTCAGCAGCGCCCGGCGCTTGTCCGGCGCGGTGTCAAACTGAGCCTTCTCCCCGGGGGAGAGAATTTTCTCCGCCAGCCGGAGGTCAACCCTCCGGTCAAGCTCCTCGGCGTCGATGCCGATTTCCCGGCGGGACAGGGCGCAGAAGGCGTGGCGGCGGGTGTGGGAGATGGAAAAATACCAGTCCTCCCCGGGAAAATAGGGCTTTCCCCGGGCGCCAAGGGCAATGGGCGGCAGCGCCCGACCAGTTTCCCCCCGGTAAAGCTCCGCCAGCAGCGCCCGCCCTGCCTCATGACCGCTGCGCCCAGCCAAGTCACAGGACGCGATTTTCACAGCGCGTCGATGATGTTGGGATCGTCCGGCTCGTTGAGACGGCGGCGGTTTTTGACCCGCTCAATCAAGATAGCGATACCCACCGCCACAACCAGCAGCCCGCACAGGCTGATCACCACCCGGGAGGTGGTCATGGGCAGGGCGATGAGCACCACGCCCAGCAGCAGCGTGATGATGGCGGGGAGTATGCCGAAATGCAGCCGGGATGCGTCCAGCAGATCCCGGACGCCCCGGACAGCCAGCAGAATGCCCACCAGCCGTCCCAGTCCCGCCGCCAGCAGCAGAGGATTGCGCAGCAGCCACAGTCCCACGGCAAAGCAGCCGATGGCGGACAGCACCTTCCCCAGGGTGCCAAAGTGCCCAGCAATGGCACTGACGCCAAAGCCGACGCCCGCCGCCAGCAGCATCCAGCCCAGAATCTGCGCCGCCAGCGCGGAGGCGGAATCCGGATGAATCAGAAGGATCAGCCCCAGCACCACCAGCAGTGCCGGCGTTGCCAGGAGCTTCAGCCAGTCCAGAATGTCGTTTTTCTTCATGAAGCTCACCTCTTTCGGAATCAGTATACCCCGAATCGGCGGCGGTGTCAATCGGAGAAACACAGACTATGGGGCAGGGGCTTCCCGGATTCTTCGCCATATACCACTTAAAATTATATTTGAGAATCATTCTTATTTACTTGACAAGCCAATCTCCCTGTGCTATACTTTTCCCGTAAAGAAACAAGCCATCACAATCAGGAGGTGCTCATGGAAGCGACCACCAAGCAATTCAGGAAGCGCAACGCCATCCTGACCTGCCTGCGCGGCACGACGCTGCACCCCTCGGCGGAGATGGTATACGAGATGCTGCGGGAATCCTGTCCGGATATTTCCCTGGCGACGGTATACCGCAACCTCGCCCTGTTCCGGAGCCAGGGCTTGATTCAAAGCCTGGGCACGGTGAACGGGAGCGAGCGTTTCGACGCCGATACCCATCCCCATGTCCACTTTGTCTGCACCGACTGCGGCGCGGTCATCGACCTGCCCCAGGTGGAGCTTCCCCTGTCTCTGGGGTCTGCCGCCGAGGAAAGCGTCGATTGTCAGGTGCAAAGCTGCCAGCTGACCTTCACCGGTCTGTGCGGCAGCTGCAAATCTAAAATGAAGGAGGAAACGTCATGAAGAAGTTTGTCTGCACCGTCTGCGGCTACGTCTACGAAGGCGACGAGCTGCCCGAGGACTTTGTCTGCCCCCTGTGCGGCGTCGGCCCCGACATGTTCGAGGAGCAGGAGTAATCTCCCGATTTCCAACAACCCATAAAAATCAATTTTAGGAGGAATTTACTATGAAGAAGTTTGTCTGCCCCGTGTGCGGCTATGTTTACGAAGGCGAGTCCATTCCCGAAGGCTTCAAGTGCCCCGTCTGCAAGGTTGACGGCTCCAAGTTCAAGGTCATGGAAGAGGGCAAGCTGGCTGCCGAGCACGAGTACGGCATCTACGCCAAGACCGTGAAGAACAACCCCGACATCTCCGAAGAGGACAAGAAGTATATCTTCGAGCAGCTGATGGCTAACTTCCAGGGCGAGTGCAGCGAAGTCGGTATGTACCTGTGCATGGCTCGGATCGCCCATCGTGAGGGCTATCCCGAAATCGGCCTGTACTGGGAGAAGGCCGCCCATGAGGAAGCGGAGCACGCCGCCAAGTTTGCCGAGCTGCTGGGCGAGGATCTGGAGCCCAACATGAAGGCCACCACCAAGGACAACCTGGCCTGGCGGGTTGACTGCGAGTTCGGCGCCACCCAGGGCAAGTTCGACCTGGCCAAGTGCGCCAAGAAGAACGGCCTGGACGCCATCCACGACACCGTCCACGAGATGGCTCGGGACGAGGCCCGTCACGGCAAGGCGCTGAAGGGTCTGCTGGAGCGGTACTTCAAGTAAGCAATGAGCCTGACGGTCAATCTGTACTACACAGGGTTCGACGGAAACGCCAGGCGTTTTGCCGAGGAAATGGTTTCCAGCGGTATTGTGGCTGCGGTGCGTGCTGAGGAAGGCAATGAACGGTATGCGTACTTCTTCCCGATGGAGGATCCCCAAACCGTTCTGCTGATCGATCAATGGAAGGATCAGGCTGCACTGGACGCACACCACAAGTCCCCAATGATGGCACAGATCGCACAGCTTCGGGAGAAGTATCATCTGCGGCTCCGGGTTGAGCGCTATATCTCCGAGCCAAAGCCGTAGCGGCAAGGCTCTGAAGGGTCTGCTGGAGCGGTACTTCAAGTAATCAACATAACAATCCCACAATCGGCAGGGGTTCTCCCTGCCGATTTCCCTATAAGGAGTTGCTTGCCATGGCAGGAACGACGATTCGTATGACTGCGGAGCGAACGCACACGCTTTCCGATATTCACGCGAAAATTCATTACATTAAGGGCGCGGAGCAGATATTTCATCAGGAAATGCATTTTGATCATACCGATGTCTGGCTGTTGGTCTATGAAAAATACTATCTTCGCGTAAACAGCTACGCCACTCTGACCGTCCTTTTGACAGAGCAGGGAGAAACGCAGGCAGCCCAAATCGTTTCTTCCGGTGGCGGCATCAGTATGTCCAACAACAGCCTCGGCACGAACCAACGGTTTGCCAAGGAGTGCGTTCAGGCGTTGGAAGAAGCCGGGTTTTCTGTAGATGCGAAAAACTCCGACGCTCTGCCCAAAGGCCTGCTGGAGCGGTACTTCAAGTAAAGTCGGCAGAGCCGACAGCCAATGCGTATGCGGCTGGTCTATTGTGGTTACGCTATTGGGCATTGCCCGGTTGGTTACCAGAGTAAAAGCAAGAGGGAGCGGAATTTTCCGCTCCCTCTTTTTCTCGCTGCTCCAGAGATTGACATCGTTTTTTGAATGCCTACAGTCTTTTTCCCCGCAGATAGACTTCCTTTCGGTTGAGATTCGCGTCACAGACAATGAAGTCCGCCTGTTTGCCGTTTTCAATGGAACCCACATCCTTCAGGCAGCCCAGCTGCCGGGCGGGGTTCCAGGTGGCTGCCCGCACGGCGTCCTCCCTGGAAACGCCGAAGGAGATTGCCCGGAGCATACACTCGTAGACATTTGTGGCGGAGCCGGCAATGGTGCCATCTGCCAAGCGGGCAACGCCTCCTGACAAATAGGCTTTCTGCCCGCCCAGCTCCAGCTCACCGTCGGGCATCCCGCAGCAGCGCAGGGAATCGGAGATGAGAACCATCCGCGCCCCGCCGAACACGTGAAACGCGAAGCGGACGGCGGCGGGGTGAGAATGGAGGCCGTCGGAGATCAACTCCGCGCTGACCTGCTCAGATTCCGCGCCTGCCGCAATCAGGCCGGGGCTGCGGTGATGGAAGGGGTTCATGCCGTTATACAAGTGGGTAATGTGGGTGGCGCCGGCGTCAATCGCCCGGATAGCCGCCTCATAATCCGTGTCGGTGTGGGCAAGGGACACCGTGCAGTCTTTGCTGGCTTTGGAAATGAACTCCACCGCTCCCGGCAGCTCCGGGGCAACATCCACGATTTTGATCAGGTTGCCGCAGCGGGTGTTCAGCCCATGGAACGCCTCATAGTCCGGGTTTCGGAGGTATTCGCCGTTCTGTGCGCCTTTCTTTTTCGCGCTGAAAAAGGGGCCCTCCATATGGATGCCCCGAATCGCGGCGGCATCTGCGGGAGCCTTTTCCCGCAGGCGTAGCGCGGTATCATAGGCGGCGGCAAGCTGGTCATAGGGTAAGGTCAGGGAGGTAGGCGCGAAGGAGGTGACGCCGACAGAAGCCAGGTACTGAGCCATGACATACATTCCCTCGTCGCTGCCATCGGAGAAGTCGAAACCGGAGTTTCCGTGGGTGTGGATGTCGATCAGGCCGGGAATCACATATGCGCCTTCCAAATCGATGGCGTCCGGCGCAGCTTCCCCCAAAACATTGGAGAAGCGGCCATTTTCCACGGAGAAAGCGCCAGGCTCAAAACGGAACCGGGAGGTATAAATCATTGCGTTTTTGTAATGCATTTTTTGGACATTCCTTTCTGTGCAATCAAAGCGGGTCGTTGGAGAATCCGCGTCAGGGCTTTAGCCGCGGCCCGTCCGCCGGCTTCTTTTTCGCGTTTCTGTTTCGTATAGTGATATACACAGAAAACGCAATCCCCAGAGCAGCCAGCAGGTAATAAAATACCGCGTTCCCGTCGGCAACAGTCTCGGGCTTCCTGGCTTCCACTACGCATAAAATCACAATCAAGGCGCTTGCGGCATAGCAGGAGATAAGCTGCGCCTTGAATATGGTTCCGTTCCCCTTCTTGCTGCTTTCCCGCTCAACGATGTTTTGACGCTTGCCCATATACATTGACCTCCTAAAACGTTTTCGGAAGCTCCGGGAACCGGCGAGCCGGGCGGAGCGGAAGAAAAGATGGAAATTTTTGCCGATATTGGGTGATAGACTTGGCTTTTCCAGGATTTTCGGTATAATACGCAGTATGGATCTACAAAATGTTGTCCTTTATACGGACATGGACGGAACTGCCCTTACGGATTGGGAGCTGGGCCCTGTCGTGCCGCAGCGGAGCATGGAATCGATAAGAAGGTTTATGGAAAAAGGAGGAACCTTCGCGGTTGCCAGCGGAAGACAGTACTCAGACATTCTGCCGTACTTCGGCGGGCTGCTCCCGAATGCGCCGCTGGTGCAGGGAAACGGAACCTCGATTTACGATTGCCGGGAAGGGAGAATTCTCTTCAAGCTGCCGCTTTCCATTGCATACAAGCGGGAGTGCATCGCCTTTGCCCGGGAAAATCCCTGGGTCTGGCTGGTGGCAGGAAACGAAAAAACGGTGATGCAGGTGAATTTTGGCGACAGCCGGGACGCATACACCAAAGCACTGACGGACATCCGCATTGATGCGGAGGAATTCCTTCGCGGGGAGTATCTGAAGCTTGTCTATGTGGTGCAGACTCCGGAGCAGATCACCAGGCTGCAGCGGATCACCGACCGTTTTCCTTCCGCGCCCTCCGTGAGAAAGACGCTGTCATCTCCGGTCTTTCTGGAAACCTATGATAAACGTGCCAGCAAGGCCAACGGCATCCGGTTGGCTTTGGAAATGGCGGGGCTGGAGGAAAAGACGCTGGTTTGCATCGGCGATTACTATAACGATGAAGCCATGCTGCGCATTGCGGATATTCCCGCCTGCCCCGCCAACGCTCCGGAGGATATTCAGGCGCTGTGCAAAATCGTTACCTGTGGGAACAACGAGGGCGCCTTGGCAGACCTCATGGAAACGCTTGCACAAATGTAAATCTTACCGTTCATCATCCAAAGCGTCATAATTGATCCCGTCGGGCGCATCAGCGTCATCGCCCTGTGGAGGCAGATTCTCTCCCCGAGAGGCGGAAGGAACAGAAGTTTCCGCCTTTCCGGGGATTCTTTTTGCCTTCCATTTCCGACAATTTGTCCTGCGGGCGTCTGCCCGAGCCTGCGCGGCTTCCTTTTTATGGGCGGCACGGCATTTTTTGTCATATTCCCAGGGTTCCAAACTGGCCTCAAACACGATTCCCAGCTCCTGCGCCAGCTTGGCAGCAAGGGGTTCTGCCTGGGCACCCTGATGGGAGGTGAAGAAAGTCGGGACGGAGGCGATCTGGTTTCCATCGCTGTCAGAAAAAACCAGCGCCCGGGTGGATATGGGGCCGGTGCTGCAGGGAGATGTTTTCACGGAGGCAGCCCGGGACAGGTCAATGGTGTCATCGGGAAACCCATGGACGGTGAGCCGCATATTTTCCCCGTCGGCTTCGCATGCGGCCTTGAATAAACTCATAAGATAAAACGCCAGCACCGCGGCCACCAGAAGTGCAGCCACTCCGGTGAATACCAGGGTGAGCGGCTCTTCCCGCAGGGCGTAAAGAAGAAACCCCATCAGCAGCGCCAGAACCCCGGAGATTACGGCAGCGGAGACCCGCTCCGAAGCGGAGGAAAGTCGATAGGTTTTCATTTGCTCAGCTCCTTTTGTCCACGAGCCGGCAGATCAGATGCAGAGCCCGCAGAATTACATTGTTATTATATACAGCGGGATTTGCCTTTGCAAGAACTGTCTTCACCAAAACTTCTTGCGGATTTGTCAAAAATAGTCAATTTTTAACATTGCCTTGTAAATTTTTTGTAGATATGGTACACTGTCCCCAACCTCAGGGAGGCACTCATTCTCTTGACAATCATATGGGAGGCTTGGATATGGCAAAAAACTACTTTCGGATTGATGACAGACTGATCCACGGGCAGATTGTAACCGCCTGGTGCGGTCACCTGAAAATCGGCGAAATTGTCGCCATTGACGATAAGCTGGCTGAGAATAAAACGCTGCAATCCATTATGCTGATGGGAATTCCTTCTCAGTACAAGGCTCATGTCGTTACCTCGGGGGAGGCCAAGGCGCTATTTGCCCAGCCGAGCGACAAGAACCGGCTCTTCGTCACCC
Source organism: Bacillota bacterium (assembly GCA_029100605.1). Classification (GTDB taxonomy): domain Bacteria; phylum Bacillota; class Clostridia; order Oscillospirales; family Oscillospiraceae; genus Faecousia. The sequence goes on from JAQXPK010000074.1 coordinate 14,266, forward strand.
GGTTCCCCCAGGATCTGACCCGTTACCGGGAAGAGCTAAAGGCCTGCGAGCTGGTTGTGATCGGAAATGCCGCAAGGCGTCCCGATACCAAATACAATCTGACCAAGGGCGGCGGCAGCGTATTCTTTGCCAGTGACGCAGATGTGGATCTGTTTGACGAGATCGCCGCCGATGGCGTGAATCTGGTCTATCAGACCGTCCCGAAATCTCCGGCAAAAACGTGGCAGGAAATGCGCAAGCTCGTGAAGCGCTGAGCAGTTGTTGCAAAAACGGCTATTTTGAGTTTCGGCTCTGAATAGAAAAATCATTTTGGAGGAGGAAACCGTATGAACACCGTTCAAGTGATCTTGATTGCTCTATTTTGCTATCTAGGCGCAATCGGATCCATCGTCGGCAATACCATTGGCTGGTACTGTTTGGGCAGACCCCTGGTCGCTTCTTTTGTGGTTGGCTTGATTATGGGGGATGTAAACACAGCCATGATTGTCGGCATTCCCCTGCAGATCGCGTACCTCGCGAATGTTACCCCCGGCGGAGCTGTGGCTTGGGATCTTTCCTATGCTACATACATCGGCACCGCGATGGCTCTGGCTCTGAAAGACACCGTCAGTTCCAATGAGGCGCTGATCGGCCTGGCATTTACCGGCGCAGGCGTCGGCGGCGTTGTGGGCGGCACCATGTGGAATGTCCATTACGCGCTGGATGTTTTCGTCAACCGCTGGGCCAACAAAATTGCCGATAACGGCGATTGCAAGAAAATGTGGATGCCGAACATCATCGGCGGTCAGGTCATTGGTTTCCTCTGCCGGTTCGTGCCCGCAGTCATCGTCCTCATGGCGATCAAGGCTGCCGGTCAGGCTTCCGGCATTGCGATCCCCGGCTGGTTCACCACCGGTATCGGCAATTTCGGGTCCATGATGGCTGCTCTCGGCATGGGCATCCTGCTGTCCTTCCTGATTAAGAAGGGCGTACACTGGGCCATCTTTATGGGCGGTTTCGTTCTGGCTACCTATTTCGGTCTGAGCACCATCGCCGTTGCTGTGATTGCTGTGATCGTGGCTGCAATTTACTACACTGTGATCAACAGAGAGGAGGTCGCTTGACATGGCAAAAGTGGTTAGTAAAAGCACACTGAAGAAGTCCTTCCTGAATTGGTTCTTCTGGAACGGCTGCTCTCAGCAGGCAGAGACCATGCTGGGCATGGCCTTCGGTCAGTCCATGGCTCCCGTTATCGATGAGCTGTACGATACCAAGGAAGAAAAGGCTGAGGGTCTGAAGCGGCATATCACCCTCTTCAATACGGAATCCCAGGTTGGCTCCGTCTGCAACGGCATTGCCATCGGTATGGAGGAGCAGCTTGCCAACGGTGTTGGCTCTGCGGAATCCATCCAGGAAGCCAAGGTCGCTCTGATCGGGCCCACCTCTGCCATCGGCGACTCCCTGTGGGTTGCCACCATCATCCCCCTGCTTCTGACGATCTGCCTGTCCATCGCCCAGGGCGTGTCCGGCGCTCCCTGGATCGGCGCGCTGCTGTATATGATCATTTATCCTGTCGGCACATATATTCTGAGCTGGAATTTGTTCAAGCTGGGCTATAAGGCCGGACTGGAGGGCGTACAGCGCTTTATGGTATCCGGTCAGCTGGATAAAATCATGAACGCGGTTACCGTCTTGGGTCTGATCGTTGTCGGCGCTCTGACTGCCAGCTTCGTAACCTGCAACCTGAACATCGACATCAAGACGGCGACCCAGGTCTTTGACGAAGCGTCCCAGACCTATGTGGATGGCGTTATCTCGGTGTTTAACCTGGATAACCTGCTGAATGCCGTGTTCCCCAAGATCGTTCCTCTCGGCCTGACCCTGCTGGTTTACAACCTCTATACCAAGAAGAACTGGTCTCCCCTCGCCATTATGGGCATCATTCTGGCTCTCGCCGTGGTGCTGACCGCCATTGGCTTTATTCCCGGTGTTGGTGTATACGCCTGATCGCGTGTCAACATATAACAAAATTTTCTAGGAGGATTCCATAGTACCATGTCACAGTTTGAGTATATCAATGCAATCAGTAAGGTAATTGAGAAAATCGACAGTGAAGAGGTCGCTTCCAAGATCAAGGAAGCCGCAGATCTCTGCGCCGAAACCATTGCTTCCGGCAAGCTGGTGCATATGTTCGGAAGCGGTCACTCCGTCCTGCCTGTCCAGGATGTATTCCCCCGTTACGGCGGCTATGTGGGCTGGCATCCTCTGATGGATCCCCGCCTGATGTGGCACAATGTCATCGGCCCCAACGATGCTCCCGGCCTGCTGTGGCTGGAGCGGCAGAAGGGTTATATCGCCAACTTCCTGGACAACTACGACTTCAAGGAAGGCGAAGTGATGATCGTCTACTCCCATGGCGGCATGAACGCGGCTCCCATTGAGACGGCTCTGTACGCCAAGGAGCGCGGTCTGAAGGTCATCGCCGTGACCAGCGTTGACAACTACAGAAACGGCGCGCCTGCTACCTATGAGTACGAAGGCAAGAAGATCAAGCTGTATGACATTGCGGACATCGTTCTGGATAACTGCTGCAGCCTGGTGGACGCCCAGGTTCCGCTGAGAAACGAGCCTGGCTATGTTGGCGCTACCTCTACCATCGGCGCCATCGCGGTTTCCCAGACGCTGGCAACCGAGACCGCTCTGCGGCTTGAGAAGATGGGCGTCAAGGTGGAGCCTTTCGTCTCTCCCAACGTAGTCGGCGTCGACGGCGCGGCCCGTACAAAGAGCAACTACAAAAAGTACCGGAAACTGGTTGTTGAAGATCTGAACAATATCTGATACAATTACGTATCGAAAAGGGTCCCCGAGCCTGCCGCCTGCACCGGGCGGCAGGCTGCCTGGGGATGCGAACATTGCCACCGGTAAACCGGTGGCTTTCGCCATACAGAACCGAGGGAAGGGGTAAAACGTATGACAAAAGTCGTTATTCTGGGTCACGGAGGCTATGGTTCCGCAATGCGCCGCAACATTGAGATGCTCTCCGGCGTTCAGGAGAATTACTTCTATGTGGATTTCAATGAAGACGAGGACGCACAGATCCTTCGGGGAAAGATCCAGAACGTTCTGGAACAGGTTGGGGACAGCGATGTCCTGTTCTGCTGCGATATTGTATCGGGCACGCCCTTCAACGTCGCGGCTTCCATCTGCGCCGAGAAGAGCAACTATTGTTGTGTCGGCGGCCTGAATACCCTGGCTTATATGTCGATGACCTATGAGCTGGACGCTTCTGCCTTTGAACTGGCTGATATGGCCTGCGAGGCTGCCAAGGAAGCGATCATGCGCTTCCCGCCTGTGGAAGGCTGAGGTGACTATGCTGCAACGGATTGGCAGTCTTCTCTCCGTCTCCTGGTATTGGATCCTGATCTTTGTTGTGATGGCGGCGATTGTGTTTTTCCTGCTTCAGCTTCAGGCTTCCCTGCGGGAGCAAATGGCGAAAACCATTGAGACGCTTCTGCGGGAGAACCCGGGACTCTGCCTGGAGCGACTGAACCACAACCGGCGTCTGAAGCTGCTGTACCGTAAACCGGTATTGGAGCTGTGGAGACTGGATGCCTATATGGCTCTGGGGGAGGATGGCGACGCCCGCAGGACAATTTCCAATCTGCGTAAGATGAAGCTGGAACCCAGGGACAAGCTGGAGTTATATCAGAAGGAGCTGTCCTTTTACGCTTCCAGTGGAGAGGGCGCCCTGGCGAAGCAGGCGCGGGATGATCTGAGAGCCTTCCTGAAAGAAGCAAAGGTGGATAAAGAGAAAGCCTATGCGGAAATTCTGAATGAAGCGGACATCATTATCGGCGTTTATGTAGACCACGATACCGGGTTGATGAAGAAGCTGATCGGCAGGGCGGAACACACGAAAAATGACGTGATGCGGGGAATTACACAGTACCGTATTGCGAAATTGGCCTGGTTCAAGGGGGACGCCGCCATGGTACAGACCTATCTGTCCCGTGCGGGCAAAAATCTCCAGGGAACCTGGTACGCGCCAATGATTGAAGAAGCGAAAGCCAATCCCAGTGTTCTGGAAACACAATAGGGAACCATTTCGGAGAATCTGTCAATGAAACAGCCTGGAAACAACAGAAGCGGTCTTCTCGCGACCATGAGACAGGTAAAGGATCTGTCTCCATCTGAACGACATATCGTGGATTTTATCTTCGCGAATCTCCGGGACGTGTCCAGCATGGGCATTGTGGAACTGGGGGAGCGCACCTTTACTTCCACCACCACAGTCAAACGTCTGTGCCGGAAACTGGGCATTGAAAGCTACACAGACTTCCGCCTGCAGCTTTCTGCCGAGATTGCCAGCTATGCCAGAATGAATATCCTGGAGGGCGCAAGAGAACCGGTTGACCGGTATGACACCATCAGCGATATTATTACCAAGGTGTCCGACCAGAATGCCAAATCCATTATTGATACCAGTAACATTAACAGTCCGGAGGTTATCGGTGAGGTCATCAGCCTGATGCGCTCCGCCAAGAGAATTGATTTCTATGGCGTCGGCCCATCCAACGTGGTCGCTGTAGACGCACAGATCAAGTGCATGCGGCTGGGAATTCCCTCCTCCGCCCTGGAGGGCGGGCTGTCCATGCGGATGAACGCGAAAGCGTATCAGGATGGCGCGCTGGCGTTTTTAATATCCTACACGGGAGAAACGGACACCATTATCCAGGTGGCAAAGGAACTGAATTCCGTAGGTACCACATCGGTAAGCTTGACCTCCTTCACCGAGAATCGGCTGGAAAAGCTCTGTACACACAACCTGTATGTCCAGTCCAGCGAGTCCTGGAACCGTCTGGGGGGAATGTCCAGCCGGATCTCTACGCTGAATCTGCTGGACGTTTTGTTTACCGCCCTGATCAATACCAGTTATGAGGAATATACGGATATTATGAACCGCACGAATGTCCCGAACCGGGAATCGGAATCAAAGAATCCGGAATAAGAATTCCCGAAAACGCCGCTCCGTATTGATCGGAGCGGCGTTTCCACTGCGCAGATAAAAGGAGCGGGGCACCTGCCCCGCTCCTGAAAGGATTGTATGTTATGTGCATATCGGCTTACCTCAGCTGTTAGGAAAAGTGGAATTTATCTCGCACCCGTTTCGTAGGGCGGGGTCATGACCCCGCCGACAACGTCGGATGCTCCTCAATGTAAATAAGGTTGAATACCGACAATTCCGGAGAAATCCAGGCATAAGTAGCTCGATACCTGGGCGGCGGGGTCATGACATAAGCCCTACGAAGCGGGTTGCGCGCCAAGCTGGAATTTACTGCTTGGCTGAGTTATCCCGATAAGCACAGTATGTTATTTGCTCAATGCCTGATTGATTTCCGCGATGTCGCTGTCGGAGAGCAGAATATGGGTTTCGGAATCCACAAAAATCGGCTCGCCGTTATAGTTCGCGACCCCAAAGCATCCGCCTGCCGCAGCGATATAAATGGCCTGCTCTTTTTCGCTCTTTTCCATCCAGCTTTCATCCACGCTGAACTGGTCGTAGACCGTGCCGGTATCATAGTCGATTGCCATCGTAACGGAATCGTAGCCTCCGCCGTCCACAAAGCTATCGCAGTTCGCTTTTACCATAAAGAAGTGCAGCGGCTGATTCTCGCTGCCCCAACCGTCCAGCTTCAGCTCGAAAGCATAGGTCACGGCAAAGGGCTGCGCCTCCTGACCGAATTCCTCTTCAAATGCCGCTTTTCTTGCCAAATACCCGTCGCTCTGGATATAGGCGCTCAGATGCTCGATGAGAAAATCCTTGGCAGAGACTTCCGCTCCATCCACCACGATGGGCGCGGCGGTTTCCGTGGCTTCCTTGGCTCCGCCGCAGGCGCAAAGGGAAAGCGCCATTACGGCTGCCAAAAGCAGTGCGATTCCTTTTTTCATTGTGTTTCCTCCTTATCTTATGACTTAAAAGGCACACTTTTCGGCAATGTAGGCCTTCAGCTCCGTAATGGGGATACGAACCTGCTCCATGGTGTCCCGGTCACGGACGGTGACGCAGTTGTCGGCAGGGGTGTTCTCGTCGCCCACGGTCTGGAAATCCACGGTGACGCACAGCGGCGTTCCGATTTCGTCCTCCCGGCGGTAGCGCTTGCCGATGGAGCCGGTGTCGTCAAAGTCCACCATGAAGTCCTTGCGCAGCTCCCGGTAGATTTCCTCGGCCTTGGGGCTGAGCTTCTTGGACAGAGGCAGCACGGCGGCCTTGTAGGGCGCCAGCGCCGGATGCAAATGCAGCACGGTGCGCACATCGGCGTTGCCCTTCTTGTCGGTGCCCACGACCTCCTCGTCATAGGCCTCGCACAGGAAGGCCAGCGCCACCCGGTCGCAGCCCAGGGACGGCTCGATGACATAGGGGATGTAGTGCTCGCCCTTCTCCTGATCGTAGTATTCCAGGCTCTTGCCGGAGGCCTCCTGATGGCGTCCCAGGTCGTAATTCGTGCGGTCGGCGATGCCCCACAGCTCGCCCCAGCCGCTGCCGAAGGGGAACTGGTACTCGATGTCGGTGGTGGCCCGGGAGTAGAAGGCCAGCTCCGCAGGCTCGTGATCCCGCAGCCGCAGGGACTCCTCCTTGATGCCCAGGGAGATCAGCCAGTTCTTGCAGAAGTCCTTCCAGTAGGCGTGCCACTCCAGGTCGGTGCCAGGCTGGCAGAAGAACTCGCACTCCATCTGCTCAAATTCCCGGGTACGGAAGGTGAAGTTGCCGGGGGTGATCTCGTTGCGGAAGGCCTTGCCCACCTGGCAGACGCCGAAGGGCAGCTTCCGGCGGGTGGTGCGCTGGATGTTGGCAAAATTCACGAAGATGCCCTGGGCGGTCTCGGGACGGAGATAGCAGGTGGAGGAGGTGTCCTCGGTGACGCCGATCTGGGTCTTGAACATCAGATTGAACTTCCGGATGGGGGTGAAATTGTGCTTGCCGCAGTTGGGGCAGACCACGTCCTCGCGGGAGGCGATAAAGGCGTCCATCTCGTCAAAGCTCATGGCGTCCACGTTGACGCCCTTGCCGGATTCGGCGGCTTCGATGAGCTTGTCCGCTCTCTGCCGGGCGCCGCAGCCCTTGCAGTCCACCAGCGGGTCGGAGAAGTTGCCCACGTGACCGGTGGTGACCCAGGTCTGAGGGTTCATGATAATGGCGGCGTCCAGACCCACGTTATAGTCGGACTCCTGGACGAACTTCTTAAGCCAGGCCTTTTTCACGTTGTTCTTGAACTCCACGCCCAGAGGGCCGTAGTCCCAGGAGTTGGCAAGGCCGCCGTAGATTTCGGAGCCGGCGTAGACGAAGCCCCGGTTTTTGCAGAGGTTCACGATCATGTCCAGTGTTTTTTCGCTGTTTTTCATTGTATTTCCTCCAAAAGTGTTGGCATTTCGCTGTGAGACTTTATTATACAGAGATTTTCCCTGTAAATCAAGGGCAAAGTTACGCTTCCGTCATCCGGAACTGTTCCCCCAGGTCGGCAATCATCATCTCGTAGACCTGATTGCCAATGTCCACGGCAGTTCTGCCCTTTAAGGCCTCCGCCGGGATCACGTCCACCAGGTGCAGCTCCACGTCGGTGTGCTTCAGATGCGCCAGGTTGCGGAAGATCTGGCGGGTATTCTGGATGGTGCAGACCACGATGGGGACGTTGGCTTTCTGGGCGATCTTGAAAACGCCGCTGCGGAAGTGGTGGAGCTTGCCGTCCTTGCTGGTGTAGCCCTCGGGGAACACGCCGATGGACACCTGGTCGTCCTTCAGTAGCTGGATGCACTTGAGGATGGTCTTCAGCGCCGCCCGGTCATTCTCCCGGTCGATGGGCTGGCAGAGGATCTTGTGCATGATCTTGCCGATGAGAAACAGCTTCTCATTCTCCTGCTTGGTGACAAAGGCCAGCTGGCTTCTGGGCAGACAGTGGAGCAGAACGCCGGGGTCGGCAATGAACAGGTGGTTGCACACCAGCAAAAAACGCCCCTCCTTGGGGATTTTCTCCAGGCCCCGGGTGTGAATCCGCACCCGAACCAGCTGAACCAGCGCCTCAATGTAGAGATGCATCACCACCCGGTAAAACCGGCTGTCCTTTTCCTGGGGCTTGTCCATGTCCACGAAGGCGCACACCAGGCACAAAAACGCGAAGGCCAGCACAAACAGCGCCGCGTAGCTCACCACGAACACCACCGGCAGCCACCACAGCGCCAATCCCCGGGCGAAACAGATCGCCGCCGCCGCGACGACGGATGCGGCGCAAATACCCTTCAATAACATGGTTTTCCTCCCCGCCAAGATTTATTTCCATTATACTCCGGTTTTGAGGGTGAAACAAGAAGAAATTGTACACAAAGAGTTTTTTCACAAGGGGCTGGAAATTAGGGGAATAGACTGGTATAATAACGGCAAACGGGAAAGTGCTTATCGGTTTTACTCAACTACCGACAAATAGAAATTTGAATTGACAATTAACAATGAACAATTGACAATTAAGGAATCCCTTCGGGATACATTAAAGATAAGAATATAAGAATCATTTTGATGAGATTACCCGCTATTATTTCAAAAATCGTCCCGTAGGGACACAATCATTGCCAACTGTCAATTGTCAATTTTCAATTCGGCGAGGCCGCTA
>JAQXPK010000075.1 GCA_029100605.1 Bacillota bacterium
ATCGTGCAGTATGAAAAAATGGGAAATACATTCAGTATTCCCGCATTTTTCATACTTTCGCTTGCGTCAAAATCTCTTGCCGAATCTCCTTGCCCCATTATGCGGTATTGCCTTAAAGTTTTTATTCAAGAGTTAGTATCAGTTCTGGCAGATCGTCATAGGCGCCTTTCCCGCTCCCGAATGCGCAGGGCTCCACATAACCCTGGCATTCTCTGGTTCCCAGGAAAATATCCCTTCGCCCACCTTTTTCGATCATTCTCAAGGCAATTTGATGGTGCTTGTTTTCGTTCCGATCCTGCGCCAGCTCCGGGCGGTTGCCGTTCCAGTCAAAGCAGGCGCGAACCTGATAGCGGCAGTTTTTCAAATATGTGTAGAAGGCAAGGTCATTGCCGCCTCCGTATTTGATGGGGCGTATGCCCTTTACCTCGGTCTGGATGGGATTCATGACACGCACGTCCAGAATCCGCCAGATCAGAGTAGGTTTCCAGTACACGGACGACACAATTCCCTTCAGCGCCTCATAGGTCGGAATCTGATAGCTGCATTTCTCTCCGCCCAGCCGCATAATGGGATCAGAGAACAGCGCATAGTCCCCGGTTACCTGGAATTCCACAATGTTTGGATCCAACGCCGCCTGTAAATCCCGCAGTGTATTTCTGCGGTGCTCCTGACACATTGCCGCGGATAAGTGGAAGCGGAGGCAGGGTTCATTTCGCAGTTCTTTCAGCAGATATGCTGCCTCGTCCTTTCGATTGCACACCACCAGCAGGCTGTTGCAGTCGGACAGCACCTGCTTAATCAGTTGTGGAATCTCTTCCAGCCGATACTGTCCCGCATTCTGAAGTTCTGTCCGTTTGAATACGCTCCATAGCGCTTCCTGCCATGGAACCATCTCCGGCGGCAGACATCCCAGGGGATGCTGTACGACTTCCAGACTCGGCTGGGTAGCGGAGCAGAGCACAATCGTTGTGCCGCATATCTCCGACAGGAAGTTCACCACCAAATTAAAAAGTGTCAGCATTTTATTCGGAACCGTCTGAACCTCATCAATGACAATGATGCTGTTGCAAAGGGAATGGAACCGGCGGATCGCGCTGGTATTCCCGGAAAAACAGGTATTCAGAAGCTGCGTCAGGGTGGTGATCACCACAGGTGACCCCCATGTGTCCGTTAAAAGCTCCAGCTCCCGCAAGCGTTCCGTATCGTTTACCGGCTCAACCAAATTGGAATGGTGCTCCAGAATCAGGGAGTCATCGCCGATAAACCGGCGGAGAATCTCGGCGTTCTGATCCAGAATGGAAAGCAGAGGAGACGTGAAAATAATCCGGGACTTGTTCCACTCCTTCGCGTGGGTCAGCGCAAACCGCAGAGCAGAAAGAGTTTTCCCGCCACCAGTTGGAACGTTTAACCGATAAACGCCTCCCGGCTGGCGGGCAAAGGCCGCGCAGGTGTCTGAGATTGTGTGCCGTGCCTGATCGATGGGCTTCTTGCGGGGAAACGTGCCGAGTTCCTGCTCCATGAAGGCAAGGCGGCCTGACCAGATCCCCCGCATATCCTCCGGCCACTTTGGAAACCTATCCCCGTTCATAAACTCCGCCGTGTCTCTGCGGTCTCCCTCAATCACGGCAGACAGCAGCATTCGCTGGAGAAGACTGATGTAAAACGCAGTTTCTGTTTTTCAGGACTTTATTACATTTCTTCCACCATCCACACATAGAACAATCCCGGAAGGTGCCAATACCTGCCGGGATTGTCCATATTCAGATATGCATTCTACCAAAGACTATGGTTCTGTTACCCGGCAGAAGGTTGTCTCCTGCCGGGTCTGTACATATTCACATCCGTACCGCTATTTTTCTGACTGCAATATCTCCTGCAGATGGTCCAGAAGAAACCGCTGAGCTTCCTCAGAATAGTACACCGCCTGATAGGTTCCATACTGTCCTTCCCGGAGTTTGACGGTCAGTCCAATCTGCTCCCCCGTAGCCGTTGGAAGGCGTTTGTTTTTTCCGTCTGCGTCTGCCTGTTTCGACATAAAGCCTTTCTCAATTAACCAACTGGTAATCGTCGTTGTCTTCAAGCGCTTCCTGTCCGGGTCGTTGATCGCATTCATAATGAGGTCCACAAACTGCGTGATCCGGATTGGCTCCTGTGACGGATTCACACGCCGCAGTTCTTCATCCGTGATAAAAAAGTCTTTTGGGGGAGTACTCACAACCCTGCCGCCGTTGGCAATGACCTGATCCAAAACCCCGGACACATAGAAAAAGCATCTTGCCAGCCGGACATTGTTCAGCACGGAGTCCTCAGGAATCTCCTGATCCGAAATCGGATCGATTCCCTGCGCAAGCTTTTCCATGTACATCTTCGCCCGCTGCATAATTTCCAGTTCTGTCATGTCCTTACACCCCACTTTTTTTGTGTGAATGTTTTTAAGGTCTTGAAATGTGTCAATTCTCGCTATTCAGTAACCATTGTCGGGACTCCATCAGATCGGGATCTCCCGGGGAAATCTGAAGGAAGTAGTTGACTTTCCCCAAAAGCCGCAACCGGTATGTTTCATCCGACGCATCAACACCGATCCGACGAAGATGCTCAGACATACCGTATTTCCGGCAATAGTATAGTTCTTGCCGCAGTCTTCGGCGATCATTAGCAGGTATGCTCAACTTTTTATTGACGACTATTCCAGTAACCGTTTGCTGTTGGAAGGAATGCTGAATGCGTGTCTTCTGTTCATTCAACAGGAACCCAAGCTTTTTCAGTTCCGATCCGACAAATTCGGTCACTTCCTCAGGACAGAAGTCGCCGGAAAAAGTCATATCATCGCAGTAGCGCGTATAGGAAATATTTCTGTCTCGGCACCACTGGCCTATCTGTTCGTCAAATCCATACAGAATGATATTGGTTATCGCCGGTGAACTGGGCGCTCCCTGAGGAAGCGCATCCTTGTAATAGCAAAGCATCGTGAGCAGAATGCGAAGGTTTTCCGCGTAGATTTCCTCTGGGAAAACAAGATTTTTTACCGTTGAATACCGAATGCTGTCAAAGAAGTGCAGAATATCCAGTTTCAGGACAACGTTTTTTCCTACATGGTGTCTTGCGTTCCGTGTAGTGGAGCTGCCGTAACGGTACGCTTTCGCATATCGGGAAACCGGCATGGAAATCAGAAGAACATCCGTAATCTTCCTTTGAATCGATTTGAGCAGTTCATCCGGCACCGATAACTTGCGGATTCCGCCACTCTTTTTGGGAAGCTGTACATTGTGATAATGCTTTCCCAAATTGTTGCTTACCGCATACAAGGTTTTGGCATGAAACCCAAGATCTTTTTCAAGGGAGGAAAGCTCCCTGTATACGATCATGAAGCCTTCCTCCCTTCGTGTTTTGGAACAATACAATGATGTATGGCGAACTGCGCAGGGGTATCCAGAAGCACACCAAAGTGTGCTGAAATACCGCAAGCAGTTCGACTGAGCAAAGCGAATACGATGGATTTGCGCAGACCGGAGGCGACTCGCCGCCGGCGCCAACTGATCGTTGACAAAAGCTATTGTTCCATTTCAATTCTATCGTAATATTTTACTGAAATCAAGCCCGAACAACAGCTTTTCTGCATTACTTTTCTTTCCCGCAGCAGTTCTTTTACTTTCTCCCGCTGCCGCAGGGGTCATTGCGGGAAGGAGCGCCGACGATGGTCAGCTTTGGCTTCTGGGACGGTTCCTCATACTAATTCTTGATTGAAAGCTTTAAAAGCTTTCCGAGAATGAATTGTGCCAGAAAAGGCAGATGACGCCACTGGGCTTTCCGCCCAGCAAGGAAGATAACGCATTCTGGCGCAATTCAGGCCGGAAAGAATTAAGGCAACACCGCACAATGGGAACTGCGGGCTTCGGCAGATCTTTTGTCCCAATCGTGCAGTATGAAAAAATGGGAAATACATTCAGTATTCCCGCATTTTTCATACTTTCGCTTGCGTCAAAATCTCTTGCCGAATCTCCTTGCCCCATTATGCGGTATTGCCTTAGAATTGATCGCGCCAAAGCTTTCCCCTCGAGGGGAAGGTGGCTCGCCGCCAGGCGAGACGGATGAGGTGTCACCGCGACTGCGGCGTTGCCCTTTACCAATTCGCCGAAATGCCTTCCTTATCGCACACGGGTACTGCACACCTCATCAGTCAAAAATCAGAGATTTTTGCCAGCTTCTCCTCAAGGAGAAGCCTTTGGTATCCCGTAACGAACCGAGCAATGCCCAATGGCGTAGCGACTACAACCACCATGGCACGCATTGCCCGCGGGGGCATCCCCGCTATTGCGTTGTCTCCGTCGCTGCCTGTGTGGTTTCGGTGGTCGTTGTCGTCGGCGTCTGGGGCATTTTGAAGCCCTGGATCTTTCCCTTGGCGGCAGTGTCCGTTACGTCGCCGCCGATGATCTGATTCTTATAGACCAGCAGCGTCGCGTACACCGGCTCCGTGGCGCCGGGGTAGTTGTTGATCTTGTAGACGTAGCGCATGACCTTTTTCCCGGCGAATTCGGTTAAGTCATACCCCTGGCTCTTCTGCAGGGCATTGTACCGGTCGAACACCTTGCTGGTGGTCTCCGGGATTTTCACCTGGCTGGATTCCGTGGGAGACGTAGTCACCTCCCAGCCGTAATCCGTCAGGAACTTCACCCGCGCGTCGTTGCTGGAGGCGGCAGGCGCGGCGGTTTCCGCAGAGCCCCCTCCCCCGCCCAGCAGCAGAATCAGCGCCACAATCAGCGCCGCCACGGCTGCCAGAGCGATGATCACCTTTTTCAAACTGACCTTTGCGGTCATAACCATCATAAAAATCCCTCCCGGTGATAATTCGGTGGTACAGCCTATGTGACCAAGCCGGGGCGTAGAACGGAGGAGCCATGGAACGATTGGACAAATTCCTATGCGACAGCGGCGCGGGCACCCGCAGCCAGGTTAAAGCGATTCTCAAGGCAGGACGGGTCACCGTAGACGGAAAGGCGGAGACCGACGGCTCCCGGAAAATCGACCCTGCGCTGTGCACTGTCGTCCTGGACGGGGAAGCACTGGGTGGAAAGCGTCGAATGGTGGTCATGCTGAATAAGCCGGCAGGCTTCGTCACCGCCACGGAGGACCCTTCGCAGCAAACCGTCATGGAGCTGCTGCCCAAGCCGTGGCAGCACCTTGATCTAAAGCCTGTGGGACGGCTGGACAAGGCCACTGAGGGGCTGCTGCTGTTTACCAATGACGGTGAGCTGCTCCACCGGCTGATCTCCCCCAAAAAGGAGGTTCCGAAGGTGTACTATGCCCGCCACGAAGGGCAGGCATCCGCCGATGACGTTGCCGCCTTTGCCGCCGGTCTGACCCTTCGGGACGACACGGTGTGCCTGCCGGCACGGCTGGAGCCCATCGGCCCCGGGGAAAGCCGGATCACCGTCCGGGAGGGAAAATACCACCAGGTGCGCCGGATGATGGCGGCCCGGGGAATGACCGTGACCTACCTGGAACGGCAGCAGGAGGGCGCGCTGACCCTGGATGGTCTCTCCAGAGGGCAGGTTCGGGAGCTGACGGAGGAAGAAATCGCTCTTTTGGAACAGTCTTTGTAGGTTCCGACGGTCAATTTGCCGGAAACGGAAGGCGTCCAGCCCCGCCCCGCTGGAAAATCCTTGGTATATTACCTAAAAAACATCGCAGTTTTTGCAGTAAAATGTCAAAAGGCACTTGCAATGTGCGCAAAAGCCGTGTATAATAACAATACCTTTTTGTGAAATGCGCATTTATGCAAGATACTAAGGAGTGACGATCGATATGTCCAACAGTGTTTTTCAGAGCGTAATCGTCCAGCTGCGGGATATTTCTGACCGCACCTTCGGCGTGATCGATACCGAAGGGTGTGTGGTTTCCTGCACGGATATGTCCATTCTGGGAGAGCGGTGGACGGATGCCGCCCTGAAGGTCGGCAGTGCTGCCGACGGCGTGGTCACCTTCGCTCAGAAGAGCTTTAAGGCCATCGTAGGCAGCTCCAACAGCTTTGAGTACGCCGTGTTCTGCTCCGGGGACGACGAGACCGCCAAGAGCTTCTGCCAGATGGCGTACATCGCCCTGAATGACGCCAAGACCTTCTATGAGGAGAAGCACGACCGGGGTACCTTCGTGAAGAATATCATCATGGACAATATTCTCCCCGGCGATATTTACATCCGCGCCAAGGAGCTGCACTTCGCCACCGACGCCCCCCGGGCGGTGTTCCTCATCCGCCAGGTGGGTCACAGCGACGTGTCCACCGTGGACGTGCTTGCCGGGATGTTCCCGGACAAGATGCAGGATTTCGTCCTGTCCATCAATGAAACGGACATTGCCGTGGTCAAGCAGATTACCGGCGGCGCCACTCCCGAGGATCTGGAAAAGATCGCCCAGTCCATGGAGGATACCCTGAAAAACGAGCTTCGGATCAAGACCGTCATCGGAATCGGCACCGTGGCTGAACATCTGCGGGAGCTGGCGGATTCCTACAAGGAAGCCCAGACCGCCATTGACGTGGGCAAGGTTTTCGACACCGAGAAGAGTATCATCAACTATGAGAATCTGGGCATCGGCCGCTTGATCTACCAGCTGCCCACCACTCTGTGCGAAATCTTCCTCAGTGAAGTATTCAAGAAGAATTCCATCGATTCTCTGGATCAGGAGACGCTGTTCACCATCAACAAGTTCTTCGAGAACAACCTGAACGTCTCCGAGACCTCCCGGAAGCTCTTCGTCCACCGCAACACCCTGGTGTACCGGCTGGAGAAGATCAAAAAGCTCACCGGATTGGATCTGCGTCAGTTTGACCACGCCATTGTCTTTAAGGTGGCGCTGATGGTGCGCAAGTACCTCTCCTCTCGGGAGACCCGGTAAATGCTGATATTCTGCGGGGCTGCGTCGTCAGCCCCGCATCTGTATGTCCCGGAAGGGATTTCCATTTTTCCGCCGTAATATGAAAGAAAGCTGAAATTTTTGGCGAAATAAATGTGGATATTCTGTTAAATCTACGATTTTGCCGAATTTATCCCGGATTGTGATTGACATTGAAATCCCAATGTGTTACAATTCGGTTACACTGCGGGTGGTATGCCGACTGCCGTTTGGCTGCCCGGATGCCGCCCGGGACAGGAGAAAGATGCGAATATGATTGAATTTACCGACGTGGTCAAATCCTACGCCCAGGGCAACAAAGCCCTGAACGGCGTTTCCATGCAGATTGAGGACGGTGAATTTGTCTTTTTGGTGGGCCCCTCCGGCTCCGGCAAATCCACCATCATCAAGCTGATCACCGGCGAGCTGAAGCCCACCTCCGGCACCGTTCATGTCAATGGCTACTCTCTGGAGCGGATCCGCAAGCGGGAAATCCCCTACCTGCGCCGCACCGTGGGCGTGGTGTTCCAGGACTTCCGCCTCATCAGCAAGATGACCGTCTATGAAAACGTAGCCTTCGCCATGCGGGTGGTGGGCGCACGGGAAAAGGAAATCAAGGAGCGGGTGCCTTACGTTCTGGAGCTGGTGGGTCTGGAAAACAAGATGAACCGTCACCCCGGCGAGATGTCCGGCGGCGAGCAGCAGCGTCTTGCCATCGCCCGGGCGCTGGTGAACAACCCGTCCACCATCATTGCCGACGAGCCCACCGGCAACCTTGACCCGGAGCGCTCCTTTGAAATCATGGCGCTGCTGCAGGAAATCAACAATTTGGGCACCACCGTTCTGGTGGTCACCCACGCCCAGAACCTGGTGGAGCTGTTCGGCAAGCGGGTCGTCGCCATCAACGAGGGCAAGGTCGTCAGCGACGCTATGGGGGAGGAACGGAATCATGAAGCTGAATAATATCGGGTATCTGCTCAAGGAGGGCTTCCGGGGCATCTTCCAGCACGGCTTTATGTCCTTCGCCGCAATCTGCGTTACGGTGGCGTGCCTCGTTATCGTGGGCAGCTTCTCCATCCTTGCCTACAACCTGGATATTATGGTTGAGGACTTAAACAAAACCAGTGAGATTCTGGTATACATCGACAGCAGCCTGTCCGACGCCGAGGCTCGTTCCATCGGCACCAAGATCAATATGCTGGACAACGTTCTGCAGTCCACCTTTGTTTCCCGGGAAGAAGCGCTGGAGGACTTCGTGAAGGATCACGACGACGACAGCGCCTTTAACGGCGTTCAGGCCTCGGATCTGCGCCACCGCTATGTGGTCACCCTGGAGGACAACACCAAGATGAAGCAGACCGATGAGCAGCTCAAGCAGCTGCCCGGCGTGGTCAAGACCAGCGCAGCCTACGAGCTGGCGGAGGGCTTCTCCACCATCCAGAGCGTGCTGCACATTGTCTCCGTCGCCGTCATCGCGGTGCTGCTGGTGGTCAGTCTGCTGATTATCTCCAACACCGTCAAGCTGGCTATGTACGATCGGCGGGACGAGATCGCCATTATGAAAATGGTGGGCGCTACCAACGGCTTCATTCGGCTGCCCTTCGTGGTGGAGGGCTTCTCCCTGGGTATGCTGGGCGCCATCCTGGCCTTCGGCCTGGAATGGGTGGGCTACGACGCCATGCTGGTCAAGATCAGCAGCGTAGACGCCCTGCAATTATTCCATTTCGTCCCCTTCCAGGAGCTGCTGCTTCCGATGGTTGCGACCTTTGCCGCCGCCGGTATGTTCGTCGGTATCGTGGGCAGCTGGACCTCCATCCGCAAGTTTATGGACGTGTAACCTATGATGAAGCACAGAAAGAGAATCCCCCGCATTGCCGCGCTGCTTCTGGCAGCGGCGGTCACTGTAAGCGCCCTGCCGGTTTCGGCGGAGGCTGCGAAATCCGGCGAGATTCAGAAGGAAATCGACGCCCTGGAAGAGAAAAACAAGGAAATCCAGGCTCAGATCGACGCGGTTCAAAGCCAGTATGACGCCAACTACAACGATATGGCGGACATTGTGGCTCAGAAGCAGGCCATCGACGAGGAAATTTCCCTTCTGAGCACCAAGCTGGAAACCACCAACGCCCAGATCTCCGCCTACAGTCAGCTCATTGCCGACACTCAGGACGAGCTGGATTCCGCTGAAGAGGAGCTGCGCGCCCTGAGTGAGCAGCATCGGGATCGGGTTCGGGCCATGGAGGAAGGGGGCGGCGTCAGCTACTGGGAGGTCATTTTTGAAGCCAACAGCTTCACCGACCTTCTTGACCGGCTGAATATGATGCAGGAGATTTCCGAAGCCGACCAGCGCCGCCTACAGGAAATGCGTATCGCGGCGGACATCGTCACCGCCACCCAAATGAGCCTGGAATCGGAGAAGACCGATCTGGAAACCACCCGGGAGGAGCTGGCGCAGACCGAAGCCCAGCTGGAAGAAAAGCGAACGGAATCCGACGGCATCCTGCGGGAGCTGGAAAAGAAATCCGAGGAGTACGAGCTGCTGCTGGAGCAGTCCGAGATCCTGCAGGATGATCTGATGCAGCAGATCGCCGCCAAGGAAAAGGAGCTGAAGCAGGCAAAATACGACGAGTATCTTGCCAAGCTGGCGCTCCAGGGTCAGAATCCCCCTTCCAACGCCACCTGGGTCACCCCGGTGTCCGGCTACACCCTTACCAGTCCCTTCGGTATGCGCACCCACCCGATTCTGGGCTATCAGCGGATGCACAACGGCATCGACATGGCCTGCGCCCAAGGTACGCCCATCTACGCCACCCGGGCGGGCACCGTGACCACCGCCTCCTACCAGGCCGGCGGCGCGGGCTACTACGTCAGCATCAACCATCTGGACGGTTTCTCATCCGTTTATATGCACATGACCAACTACGTTGTCTCTGCGGGACAGAGCGTGTCCCAGGGGCAGCTCATCGGCTACGTGGGCAGCACCGGTCTGTCCACCGGCCCCCATCTGCACTTTGGCATTTCCTATGCCGGAACTTATGTAAACCCGTTGGCGTACATCTACTGATATGGACGCCCCTTCCCTGTTGTAAAAGGAGATTCCCATGAAAAATCGCAAACGTTTGGTATCCATCCTTGCCGGCGTCATGGCGGCAATCATGCTGCTGACACTTTTGCTCAGCATACTGCCCACCTTTGCGGGGGCAGCCTCCTCCAGTGAGATTCGCAAGCAGATCATCGCGCTGCAATCCGACCGCAAGGAGCTACAATCTCAGATCAAGGACGTACAGGCTCAGTACAAGCAGAACGAAAACGAGATTGCGGACATCATTGCCCGGAAAAACGTCCTCGACCAGGAAGTTCAGAACCTCAGCAGCCAGATCATGAACATCAACGACCAGATCTCCGCCTACAATCTGCTCATCGCGGACAAGCAGGACGAGCTGGACACGGCGGAGGATCGGCTGGAAACCCTGAACCAGGAGAACAAGGAACGCATCCGCACCATGGAGGAAGAGGGCGAGGTCTCCTACTGGGAGGTTCTCTTCAAGGCCAACAGCTTTTCCGACCTTCTCGACCGGCTGAACATGGTGGAGGAAATTGCCGCCTCGGATAAGCGCCGTCTGCAGGAGCTGAGCGACGCCGCCGACGCGGTGGAGCAGGCTCAGGGAGAGCTGGAATCGGAAAAGGCCGAGCTGGAGCTTACCAAGCAGGACCTGGACAACACCCAGGCCGAGCTGGACGCCAAGCAGGAGGAAGCCAACGCCCTACTGCAGGAGCTGCTGCAAAAGGCGGACGACCTGGAAGCCCTGGAAGAGCAGTTCAAGGAACAGGATGAGGAATTCCTGAACCAGATCGCCAAAATGGAAGTCGAGTTCAACGCAGCGAAGCAGCGGGAATGGGAAGCCTGGGTGGCTACCTCCGTTCCCCCCACCACGCAGCCCAACAACGGTAACGGCGGCAGCAGCGGGGGAAGCAGCGGCAGCAGCGGCGGTACCGGCGGCTCCGGCGGAACCTGGCTGGTTCCCTGCAGCTACACCTCCATCACCAGTCCCTTTGGCAACCGCGTCTCCCCTACCACCGGCGCGTCTACTTACCATCAGGGCGTTGACCTGGACACCGGCACCGGCGACCCCGTATACGCCACCCGGGCAGGCGTCGTAACCTTCTCCGGCTGGGGCAACTCCGCAGGCAACTATATTAAGATTGACCATCAGGACGGTTTCTCTTCCATCTATATGCACCTGAGCGTCTCCTATGTCAGAGCCGGTCAGATTGTGGCTGCCGGGGAAAATATTGGAACCACCGGCGCTACCGGCATCACCACCGGCGACCATCTGCACTTCGGCATTGCCTACAACGGCGTCTGGGTCAATCCCTGCAACTACGTACCGCTCTACTAATTGATTGAACATATCGATTCCCACAGCTTACATAAAGCTGTGGGAATCCTTGCTATGAGGTGGTTATTGTATGAAGAAGAACGTTTTGAAGGTGATTTCCTATCTGCTGGTCGCCGTGCTGGCCTCCCTGGTCACCATGGCGACGGTCACATACCTGAACCCTGACGATTCCAAGCTGGATCAACTGGAAGGCCTGATTCTGGAGCGCTTCATCGGCGAAGCGGATCAGACCGCCATGGAGGACGCCGCAGCGGACGCAATGGTCAGCGCCCTGGGCGACCGGTGGAGCTACTACATTCCCGCCAGCGAATATGAAGCCTACCGGGAGCAGACGAACAACGCCTATGTGGGCATTGGCATCACCATTCAGGCGGCGGAGGACGGCAGCGGTTTTTCGGTTGTCGCCGTTACGCCGGACGGTCCCGCCCAGGAAGCCGGGGTGCAGGTGGACGACCTGCTGGTACAGGTGGAAGATCAGGACGTGCGCGGCATGACAATGGCGGACGTGCGGAATCTGGTACGGGGCGAGGAAGAAACCTTGGTCAATCTGACGTTTCTGCGAAACGGTCAGACCGTCTCCCTTTCGGTGGAACGGCGGCAGCTGCAAACCACGGTTGCCAGCGCTCAGATGCTCACCGGAAACATAGGCCTTGTGACCATCGAGAATTTTGACACCCGGTGCGCCGAGGAAACCATCGCCGCCATTGAAGAACTGCTGGAGCAGGGGGCAGAGAAGCTGATTTTCGACGTGCGGGGCAACCCCGGTGGCTACGCCCGGGAGCTGGTGAAGGTGCTGGACTATCTGCTGCCCGAGGGGGAGCTGTTCCGCACGGTGGACTACGCCGGCAAGGAGCATGTGGACTATTCCGACGAAAACTGCCTGAAGGTGCCTATGGCGGTGCTGGTCAACGGTGACAGCTATTCTGCGGCGGAGTTCTTCGCGGCGGCTCTGCGGGAATACGGTGTGGCATCCGTCGTAGGTGAGCAGACCTGCGGCAAGGGCTATTTCCAGAACACCTACCAGCTCAGCGACGGCTCCGCCGTGGGTCTGTCCGTGGGCAAATATTATACGCCCAAGGGAGAAAATCTGGCAGGGGTGGGCATCACCCCGGACGTGTCGGTGCCGGTGGACGAGCAGACCGCCGCCGGCATCTACTACGGCACGCTTCCCCCGGAGGATGACCCCCAGCTTCAGGCCGCACTGAAGGTTTTGACGGACAGATAATTTCCGCTTGTTTTTTGCGGAAAATCTGGTAAAATGACAGTGACGGCGCTTTGCCGATTTCCAATCAGGAGGTAATGTCCCATGGCTAACAAATATGCTGGTACCCAAACCGAGAAGAATCTGGAGGCCGCCTTTGCCGGCGAGTCCCAGGCCAGAAACAAGTACACCTACTTCGCGTCCAAGGCCAAAAAGGAAGGCTACGAGCAGATTGCCGCTCTGTTCCTGAAGACCGCGGACAATGAAAAAGAGCACGCGAAAATGTGGTTCAAGGAGCTGGACGGCATCGGCGACACCGCCGCCAACCTGCTTTCCGCCGCTGAGGGCGAGAACTACGAGTGGACGGATATGTACGAGGGCTTTGCCAAGACCGCCGAGGAAGAGGGCTTCCAGGCGCTTGCCGCCAAGTTCCGCATGGTCGCCGCCATCGAAAAGCACCACGAGGAGCGCTACCGCGCCCTGCTTCACAACGTGGAGACTGCACAGGTATTTGAGAAGAGCGAGGTCAAGGTCTGGGAGTGCCGCAACTGCGGTCACATCGTGGTGGGCACTAAGGCTCCCGAGATCTGCCCCACCTGCGC
>JAQXPK010000076.1 GCA_029100605.1 Bacillota bacterium
TGTTCGCGGGCAGCGTGGCGCTTCTGGTGCCGGTGGCCATGATCGGCGCGGCCTTCGGACTGCTGAAACGGTGTGTATGACGGAAGTGAACCCTCCTGCCCGGTTGGGCGGGAGGGTCGTTTTTTGCCCAGTTTCCTGTGGAAAAATCCGCTGGTATGTGTTATCATTATATGTATATCGGCTTAACGAGGCTGTTAGGAAAATTGCAGTTTGGCGGCGAGTCGCCGCTGACAATGCGTGGCGGGGATGCCCCCGCGGGCAATGCGTGCTCAGGCAGTCTTTTATCGTCACGCCACTGGGTATTGCTCGGTTCGTTACGGAGTACAAAAAGGCTTCTCCTTGAGGAGAAGCTGTCAAAAATCTTTGATTTTTGACTGATGAGGTGGCGGCCAGTGGCCGCTGACAATGCGTGCCCGGGTGGTCTCAATTCGTTACGCCATTGGGTACTGCTCGGTTCGTTACGGAGTACAAAAAGGCTTCCCCTCAAGGGGAAGGCTTTGGTGCGCCGAACTGCAATTCATGATACCATATGACACACAAAGGAGACCAGGTTATGCTGCCGGAAGCATTTTTGGAGCGGATGAAGCGCCAGCTTGGGGACGAATACGAAGATTATCTCAAAAGTCTGGAGCGTCCCCGGGCGGTGGCGCTGCGGTTTAACCCCCTGAAGGGGGAGGCACCGGAGCTGCCCTTTGTGGGGGCGGGGGTGAGCTGGGAACCGAACGGGTACTATTATGACCCGGCAGCCAGGCCGGGACTGCACGTGTACCATGAGGCGGGGGTATACTACCTCCAGGAGGCCAGCGCCATGGCGCCGGTGGCTCTGCTGGATCCAAAGCCCGGGGAGCGGGTCTGCGATCTGTGCGCCGCGCCCGGGGGCAAGACCACCCAGATCGCCGGACGGATGGGCGGACAGGGGCTTCTGCTGTGCAACGAGTGGAGTCCCAAGCGGGCAAAGATTCTCTCCCGTAATATCGAGCGCATGGCGGTGCCCAACGCCCTTGTGACCAACGAGCACCCCGCCGCGCTGGCGGAGCGGCTGCCCGGGTTCTTTGACCGGGTGCTGGTGGACGCGCCCTGCTCCGGAGAGGGAATGTTCCGCAAGGAGGAGGCCGCCGTTACGGACTGGAGCCCGGAGACGGTGGAGATGTGCGCCCGACGGCAGAAGGAGATTCTTCATTCCGCCGCCGCCCTGGTGCGTCCCGGGGGACGGCTGGTGTATTCCACCTGTACCTTTGCCCCGGAGGAGGACGAGGGGGTGGTCGCCCAATTCCTGGAGGATCACCCGGAATTCACGCCGGAAACCGTGGATGCGCCCTGGTTCGCGGCGGGAGAAAACGGGAGCTTCCGCCTGTGGCCCCACAAGCTGCTGGGAGAGGGACATTTTGCCGCAGTGCTGCGTAAGATGGAAGGCACGGAAGGGGAAATCCCCATTCCCGCCGGGGAGCAGCTGCCAAAGCCCTGGACGGCCTTTGCCAGGGAACTGGGCATCCGTCTGCCGGAGGGCAAGGCGGTGTCCTTCGGGCAGACGCTTTACTGGGCGGCTCCCGAGCTGCCGGAGCTTCGGAAGTTGAAGGTGCTGCGTCCGGGACTGGAGCTGGGCATGGTGAAGCAGGATCGGTTCGAGCCTGCCCACGCCCTGGCGCTGTGGCTGAAAACCTGCAACCGTCTCCAGCGGTACCGCCCGGATTCCCAGGAGAT
The DNA here is from genome assembly GCA_029100605.1 of Bacillota bacterium. Taxonomy (GTDB): domain Bacteria; phylum Bacillota; class Clostridia; order Oscillospirales; family Oscillospiraceae; genus Faecousia. The sequence continues at coordinate 1,702 of JAQXPK010000076.1, forward strand.
TGGCGCGTACCTCCACGGCGACGTGGTGCCCTCCGGGGAAAAGGGCTGGTGCCTGGTCTGTGCCGGGGACTATTCCCTGGGCTGGGGCAAGGGCGACGGCCGCGTGCTGAAAAACCACTACCCCAAGGGACTGCGCAGATAAACGGGGAGAGAAGAACGGGGAGGAAAACCGTTTCGGTGCCGACCCCGGAACAATGGTACTTTACAGAATTTGCTTTGTATGATACAATACCCTAGCCTATGTGCGACGATTTCGCAATCCAATCACAAGGAGAGGATATTCCTTGGCCAGATACGAGATTCACGGCGGCCGTCCCCTGAACGGCACCGTCACCATCAGCGGCGCGAAAAACGCGGCGGTGGCTATATTGCCGGCGACGCTGCTGGTCAGCGGAAAATGCCGGATTGAAAACGTACCCGACATTTCCGATGTCCGCATCCTTCTGGACATTCTGGAGCGGATGGGCGCGAGCATTGCCGCTCCCGAGCCGGGAGTGGTGGAGATCGACTGTACCGAGATCCAGTGCAGCGAGCCGGATCAGCAGCTCGTCCGGAAAATGCGGGCCAGCTACTATCTGATGGGAGCGCTGATGGGACGGTTCGGAAAAGCCCACGTGGCGCTCCCCGGCGGCTGCAATTTTGCCTCCCGCCCCATCGACCAGCATATCAAGGGCTTTCTGGCTCTGGGCGCGGACGTGGATGAGACGGAGGAATATGTCGCCCTGACCCCCGGTGAGGCGGGATTGCAGGGTGGACGGATCTGCCTGGACATGGCCTCTGTAGGCGCCACCGTGAACATCATGCTGGCGGCGACGCTGCTGCCCGGTCAGACTGTGATTGAAAACGCGGCGAAGGAGCCCCACATTGTGGATCTTGCCAACTTCCTGAATACCATGGGCGCCCGGATCACCGGCGCGGGCACGGATACCGTGAAGATCCGTGGGGTCAATTCTCTGCGGGGCGGCACCTACGCCATCATCCCCGATCAGATTGAGGCAGGTACCTATCTGGCGGCGGTTACCGCCGTGGGAGGCAATGTGCTGGTGCAGAACGTCATCCCCAAGCACATGGAGTGCATCACCAACAAGCTCCAGGAGATGGGCGCGAAGATCATCAACTACGACGATTCCATCCGCATCATGCGCACTGGTCGCCTGCGGCAGACCACCGTCAAGACCCGCCCCTATCCTGGGTTTCCCACGGATATGCAGGCGCAGATCTGCGTGTGCATGGCTCTGGCAAACGGCGTCAGCCGCCTGACGGAGAGCGTCTATGAGACCCGGTTCTTCGGCTACTGCACGGAGCTGGAAAGCATGGGCGCAAGCATCCGCATCAACGGCAAGACCGCTACGGTCACCGGCGTGGATCACCTGACGGGCAGCACCGTCTATGCCCACGATCTGCGGGCCGGCGCGGCGCTGGTCATCGCGGGACTGGCAGCCGAAGGCACCACCTATGTGGAGCACATTCACTTCATCGAACGGGGCTATGAAAACCTGGTGGAGAAGCTCCGGTCTCTCGGCGCGGATATTCGCCGGTTGGAGGACGAAACCTGAATCGCCAAATCCTTCCAAGCGGCTTCGGAAGTCCTCCGGAGCCGTTTTTTGGCAAATTTCGCACAGCGGATTTGCTATGATAATGTCTGCTGAATAAGCCGCTTTGCGGCTTATTCACGCACCGTCAGGTGCGTAATTCCATAAAAACGGCTCTTTGAAACCGTTTTTATGGAATTCACACAGAAATCAATGCGTATCCGAATTGCGTGGCGTACCATGCAATTCGGCAGGTGCAAGGGCTTTGCACTTTTTAGCGCAAAACCCTTGCACCCGAACAACGCAAAAAATGCCTGAAAGCCTTGACTTTCAAGGCGTTTTGCGTTGTTCAGTACGCATTATGATATGACATAAGCCGCGTGCTCTCACGCGGGATGCTTCGCCAATCTACGGGATACCACAGAAAGGATACATACCATGAAACGATTTGCCATTTGTATTGCGGCGGCGTGTCTGCTGCTGACGCTGCTTGTCCCCGCCGGATTTGCCGCGGAAGCCGGTACGGATACCCCTGCCCGCCGGTGCGGGGAGAACCTCACCTGGACGCTGGAGGGCAACACCCTGACCATTTCCGGCAGCGGCGAAATGGACGATTTTTCGGAGGGCGCGCCCTGGTCGGACAGCCGGGAGGACATCCATACCGTGGTGCTCTCCGGCGGCGTCACCAGCGTGGGCGCGGGGGCTTTTGACGGCTATGAAAATTTGACGGCTGTGGACTTCGGCGATTCTTTGAAGGAAATCGGCGAAAAGGCCTTCTACGCCTGCGAGGGTCTGACCAAGATTTCCCTGCCGGCCTCCTTCCGCCGGTTCGGCCCCAGCTGCTTTGAGGGCTGCACCAACCTGACGGAGGTCTATTGCAGCGGCGGCATGCCCTCCTTCAACGCCAACTGCCTGTGGAACGGCAGCGACATTGTGATTTACTGCCCGGTGGACAACGTCTGGCCGGAGCAGTATGTGGAGGAGCTGGAGACCAATTTCCATGGACGGCTGCAGGTCTATACCGCCAACGGCACCGATCCCTACCAGTTCAGCACGGAGACCCAGGCCGCTTCTACGCCCACCACCCAGCCCACCACGGAGCCGACGACCCAGCCCACGACGGAACCGACCACGGAACCCACAACGGCTCCGACCACGGAACCAACCACCGTTCCCACCACACAGGCGCCGACTACGCAGGCAACGGAAGTACCCACCCTTCCCACGCCGGAGGTGGAAAGCCATTCTGAGAAGTCTCCCGTCATGGGCATTCTCATCGGCGTGCTGATTGTGTCCGGCACTCTGAGCCTGCTGCTCATCGGCCTGCTGATCTATCGGAGCAAGCGGGGCGGGGGAGACTACGACGAATAACGCTCAGCGGGGCGACCCCTTAAAATATATTTAACAACTTCCGGGAAAATCACACAATTTCTGGTTTTTCCGGAAGTTTTTTTGTCTGTAACGGAAAAAATAAAAAAATGGTTGTAAGTTCGGCAAAAATGATGTAAAATAATACAATCCAATAGAATGCAAAACTGTGCGAATGACTCGCTTTTGGAGGGAATACTCATGGAAAAACCCATTGTACTGGTCATCATGGACGGCGTCGGCAAGGGCGATGGCGGCAGCGGCGACGCTGTGGCGGTTGCCAAGACCCCCACGCTGGACAAGCTTCTTGCTACCTGCCCCCATACTTACCTGAAGGCTCACGGCACCGCCGTCGGTCTGCCCAGCGACGACGACATGGGCAACTCGGAGGTTGGTCACAACGCTCTGGGCTGTGGTCAAGTCTACTCCCAGGGTGCCAAGCTGGTGGGAGAGTCCATCGAAAACGGCGCGCTGTACGCGTCGGAGACCTGGAAGGATCTGGTTGCCAACGCCGTTTCCGGTAAGGCCATGCACTTTTTGGGACTGCTGTCCGATGGCAACGTTCATTCCAACATCCACCACCTCATCGCCCTGCTGCGGCAGGCTCACGCCGAGGGCGTGAAGAAGGCCTACTGCCACATCCTGCTGGACGGTCGTGACGTGCCTGCCACCTCCGCGCTGGAGTATGTGGATATGCTGGAAACGGTGCTCGCCGAGCTGAACACCCCGGGCTGCGATTACGCCATCGCCTCCGGCGGCGGTCGTATGCAGATCACCATGGATCGCTATGAGGCCAACTGGGCCATGGTGGAGAAGGGCTGGCGCACCCATGTGCAGGGTCAGGGGCGGATGTTTGCTTCCGCGAAGGAGGCTATCGAGACCTACCGCGCCGAGACCGGGTGCATCGACCAGGATCTGCCTGCCTTCGTGGTGGAGCGCAACGGCGAGCCTGTGGCGAAAATCGCCAACGGCGACAGCGTCATCCTCTTCAACTTCCGGGGCGACCGCGCCCAGGAGATCTCCCTGGCCTTTGACCGGAAGGACTTCGACAAGTTTGACCGGGGAGACTATACCGGCGTGAAGTTTGCCGGTATGCTCCAGTATGACGGCGATTTGAACATCCCCGAGCACTACCTGGTGCAGCCGCCTGTCATCAAGAACACCCTGACCGAGGTGCTGTGCGCCGCCGGCATTCACGAGTATGCCCTGTCCGAGACCCAGAAGTACGGTCATGTGACCTATTTCTGGAATGGCAACCGCTCCGGTAAGGTGGATGAAAATCTGGAGGTCTACGAGGAGATCCCCTCCGACGTGATTCCCTTCGAGCAGGCTCCCGCCATGAAGTCCAAGGAGATCACCGAGAAGATGGTGGAGAATATGGCGTCCGGCAAGTTCCAGTTCCTGCGCTGCAACTTCCCCAACGGCGACATGGTGGGTCACACCGGCGTCATGGACGCGGTGGTTTACGCCATGGAGTGCGTGGACAAGAGCGTGGCGGCGATTCTGGAGGCCGCGGACAAGTACGGCTACACCGTCCTGATCACCGCCGACCATGGCAACGCCGACCAGATGACGGAGACCAAGAAGGGCAAGACCTCCGTCCGTACCGCCCATTCCCTGAATCCCGTTCCCTTCATCATCTACGACAAGGATCACGACTGGGTCATCAAGGACGGACACTACGGCCTTGCCAACGTGGCTCCCACCATCGTGAAAATGATGGGCCTGGAAGCGCCAGCCTGCTGGGAAGCAAGCATGGTCTAAAATCAGACACAAGATAGGGAGATACCATAGAAGATACGGAGATACAAGATAGAAGATTGTCAAACGAGGAATATCTAGTATCTTGTATCTGGTACCTTGTATCTATGAAACTAAGGAGGTTGCAACTATGGTTCGACACGAAAATGAGAACGGCAGCGTCAATGTCAGCACCAGCGTTTACACGGAGATCGTAGGCACCGCCGCAATTAACTGCTTTGGCGTCAAGGGCATGGCTGCCAGGAGCCTCACCGACGGCGTTTACCACCTGCTGCGCCGGGAATCCGTGGGGAAGGGCGTGCACGTCCAGTTCAACGAGGACAACACCATTTCCATTGACCTGCACATCATTGTGGACAACAATGTGAACCTGAACGCCGTGGGCGCGTCCATCATTTCCGAGGTGCGCTACGTGGTGACCAACTGCACCGGCACCGAGGTGCGGGCGGTCAATGTTTATATCGATTCTATGATGATCGGTTAATGTTCGGAGGGAAATAAATTGAGAGAAACCATCAACGGAGCCGATCTGCGCAGAATGATCATCAGCGCGGCTGCCGCCATCGAAAACAACAAGCAGGCTCTCAACGAGCTGAACGTGTTCCCCGTGCCGGATGGAGATACCGGAACCAATATGTCCATGACCATCGGTTCCGCCGCTTCCGATCTGCGGAAAACCGAGGATCCCGATCTGGAAAAGGCTTCCAAGGTTGCCGCTTCCGCCATGCTCCGGGGCGCCCGGGGCAACTCCGGCGTGATTCTGTCTCTGCTGTTCCGGGGCATTTCCAAGCGCCTGAAGGGCGCGGAGAGCTGCGACGGCGTGCTGTGGGCCCAGGCGCTGCAGGAGGGCGTGGATGCCGCATATAAGGCCGTTATGAAGCCTGCCGAGGGCACCATCCTCACCGTTGCCCGTCTCGCCGCCGCCAAGGCTGCCGAGGCCGCCCGGGAGAATAACTTCATCGAATTCGTACACGAGGCCGCCATTGAGGAGGCCGGGAAGGCGCTGGCGGATACCGTCAACCAGAACCCTGTGCTGAAGAAGGCCGGAGTGGTGGACGCCGGCGGCAAGGGCTGGGTCGTGGCACTGGAGGCCATGCTCAGCGCCCTGCAGGGCGAGGACGTGGTGCCGATGGAGGAAGCCCCCGCTGCGCAAACCAAGCAGAGCGCCGACTTCTCTGACTTCAAGACCGAGGACATCACCTTCTCCTACTGCACCGAATTCATCATTTCCCGGGAAAACGACCGTGACCCGGAGTGCCTCCGCGCATTCCTGTCCGAACTGGGCGACAGCCTGGTGCTGGTGGACGACGATGAAATCATCAAGGTGCACGTGCATACCAACGACCCGGGCAAGGCGCTTTCCGAGGCGCTGAACTACGGTTCCTTCGTCACTGTGAAAATCGAGAATATGCGGCTGCAGCACACGGAAAAGGTGCTCTCCGAGCAGGAGGTCGCGCCCAAGATCGCCGAGCCGGAAAAGCCCCTGGGCGTTGTCGCCATCTGCGCCGGTGCCGGACTGAAGGACGTGTTCCTGAATCTGGGCGTGGATCAGGTGATTTCCGGCGGACAGACCATGAATCCCAGCACCCAGGACATCCTGGAGGCGGTAAACAAGGTGCCCGCCGAGACCGTGTTCGTCCTGCCCAACAACAAGAATATCATCATGGCTGCCCAGCAGGTGGACGCGCTGACCCCCAAGAATGTGGTTGTCATCCCCTCCAAGACTGTGCCCCAGGGCGTCACCGCAATGCTGAGCTTTGCCCCCGAGGGCACCGTGGAGGAGAATACCGCCGCCCTGACCGAGGCGCTGGACACCGTGGACACCATGCAGATCACTTATGCCGCCCGAAACTCCGATTTTGACGGCTATCAAATCCACGAGGGCGACTATCTGGCGCTGTGCGGTAGCCAGCTCTTCGGCACCAGCCAGGACATCAAGGTTTTGCTCAGATCTCTGGCGGAGAAGGTTCGGGACGATGGCAAGGAGTATATCACCATTTATTATGGTGAGGACGTGAAGGAGAAGCACGCGCAGAAGGCGGCGGACCTCTTCGCGGACATCTGCCCCAACGCGGACGTGAATCTGCTCAGCGGCGGACAGCCGGTGTACTACTACCTGATTTCTGCGGAATAACAGAAAACCGATTCGCCCGCAGCCCTTCGGGCTGCGGGCTGACTTTTCCCGGAAGGGAGGGAACACAATGCGGGAGTTTCCCAAGGGCGGTCTCATCGGCAAGGTGATGGATGCCGCCCAGACCATCAAGCAAATGCACATTCCCCTTCACGCCGCTTACGCCGGGTACTTCATTGTGCTGGCTGTGTTCCCGGCGCTGGTGCTGCTGCTCAGCGTGCTGCGCTATACAGGGCTTGAGGTGGAGAGCCTCATCGATCTGGTGTCGGATTTTCTGCCGGGAGCCATGCTGGACAGCGCGGAGAGCCTGATTTACAGCACCTACCGCAATTCCTCCGGGGCCATGGTGGGTCTGTCCGCCATTACGGCGCTGTGGTCCGCCAGCCGGGGCGTCTACGGGCTGCTCACCGGGCTGAACGCCGTCTACGGCGTGTCGGAAAACCGTGGCTACCTGTATACCCGGAGCATCAGCGTGGTGTATACGTTTGTGTTTCTGCTGATTCTGCTGCTGACGCTGGTGCTCCACGTGTTCGGCAGCTCCATCATCAACCTGATGAAGCTGGTGGACAATCCGGTGGTGATCTTCTTTACGGATCTGATCGATCTGCGGTTTTTCCTGCTGCTGTTTTTGCAGAGCCTGATCTTCACCCTGATGTTCATGACCCTGCCCAACAAGCGCAACCGCTTTTTGTCCAGCCTTCCCGGCGGGGTGCTGGCGAGCCTGGGCTGGCTGGTGTTCTCGGATCTCTACTCCATTTACGTGGAGAATTTTTCCAAATACTCTAACATTTACGGTTCGGTTTACGCCGTAGCCATCACCATGCTGTGGCTGTACTGCTGCCTGAGCATTCTGTTCTATGGCGGCGCCCTGAACCGGTATCTGATGGAGAAATAAGGGCTAATTTGTAAATTCTTGGATTGTTTACCCGCAGTTCACAGTTTTTTGGTAGTGTGAGCCGAAAGGAGGGACGCGGGATGTTTGGATATGTGACCGCAAACTGGAAGGAGCTGACCCAGCCCCAGCAGGCGCGCTACGGCGCGGTGTACTGCGGCATCTGCCGGGAGATTCGGCAGAGAGCCTCCGGCGTGGCCCGGATGGGACTCAGCTACGATATGGCGTTTTTGGCGCTGCTGCTCATGAGCCTTTACGAGCCGGAGGAGGAAAGCGGCAAAAAAGCCTGCAAGCTCCATTCCGTGAAGCCCCGCCCCTGGGTGGACAATGAGTACGTCCGCTACGCCGCGGATATGAACGTGGCGCTGAGCTATTATAACTGTCTGGACGACTGGCAGGACGACGGGAAGCACGCCGCTAAAATGCTGGCGGAGAAGCTGGAACCCTTCCAGCCGGAGCTGGAACAGCGCTGGCCCAGGCAGTGTGCCGCCATCAAGACCTGCATCGCCCGGCTGTCCCGGCTGGAAAAGGAGAACTGCCCCAACCCCGACGAGCCCGCTTCCTGCTTTGGCGAGCTGATGGCTCAGATTCTCGTCTATCGGGAGGATCTGTGGGCGGAGGATCTGGAGCAGATGGGCTTTGCGCTGGGGCGGTTTATCTACCTGCTGGACGCGGCGGTGGACTACGACAGAGACAAGCGGAAAGGGAAGTACAATCCCTATCTTGCCATGGGCATGGATAAGGATGAAGCACGGTGGGAAGAATACCTGGTTCTCGCCATGGGCAGATGCACGGAAAGCTATGAAAAGCTGCCCCTGGTGCAGGACAAGGCGCTGCTGGACAACATTCTCTACAGCGGCGTCTGGGTGAATTACAGAGGGAAGTGCAAGAAGGAGGACGCCCATGATTGACGATCCTTATAAGGTGCTGGGGGTCAGCCCAGACGCCTCCGATGACGAAATCAAGCGTGCCTACCGGCGCCTGGCGAAGAAGTATCACCCGGACTTAAACCCCGGGGACGCGGAGGCCGCCCGGAAGATGCAGGAGGTCAACGCCGCCTACGAGCAGATCAAAAACCCGGAGAAGGCACAACCCCAGGGTTCCGGCGGCTACGGCTACGGCGATCCCTTCGGCGGCTACCGGCAGCAGTCCTACGGCGGCGAGCAGACGGGCAGTCAGTATCAGCAGGCAGCCATGCACTACATCCAGTACGGACGATTCCAGGAGGCGCTGAATGTCCTGAACAATGTCACCGACCGGGACGCCCGGTGGTACTACCTCAGCGCTCTTGCCAATGACGGACTGGGCAACCAGGTGACGGCGCTGGAGCATATCCGCAAGGCCGTGAGCATGGATCCGAACAACCCGGAATATATGAGCGCCCTGAACGAAATCGAGCACGGCGGCGCGGCCTACCGCCGTCAGGCGGGGAATTTCCGGGGCTTCGCCATGGGCGGCAGTCCCTGCGCCAGCCTGTGCCTGTGCTATTTTGTCAATCTGTTCTGCTGCGGCGGACGGGGCTTCTTCTGCTGCTGAAAATGGATACGTGTCCCCGCAGACGGTGTACGCCGCCTGCGGGATTTTCTTATGCAAAAGCCTTTCCCGGAGAGAAAGCCAAGGCGCTGCGCGCTGGATGTCATACTAATTCTTGATTGAAAGCTTTAAAAGCTTTCCGAGAATGAATTGTGCCAGAAAAGGCAGATGACGCCGCTGGGCTTTCCGCCCAGCAAGGAAGATAACGCATTCTGACGCAATTCAGGCCGGAAAGAATTAAAGTCTTTAATCAAGAGTTAGTATCAATTTGAGGAATCCGAAAACCGCCGAAAACGCGAACCCCCGGCAGCGATGCTGCCGGGGGTGGGATTGTTAGGGGAGGGGAATT
>JAQXPK010000077.1 GCA_029100605.1 Bacillota bacterium
GGACTACGGCATGGGGGACTTTGACAAGCTGGGCTTCTCCCTGATCACCATCCGCAACGGCAACCGCTCCATGCCCGACAAGTACCCCAAGGTCTACGCCGAGAAGCTGCTGTACCTAAAGGAGGGGCAGTACGCGCCCAACCACTTCCACTGGTTTAAGACGGAGGACATCATCAACCGGGGCGGCGGAAACGTGCTGATTCGGGTGTATAACAGCCTGCCCAACGAGGAGATCGACTACAAGTCCGATGTGACGGTGCACACCGACGGCCGCACCTACACCGTTCCCGCCGGCACCCAGATTCGTCTGACCCCCGGCGAGAGCATCCATGTCCAGCAGTATCTGTACCACGACTTCTCCGTGGAGCCGGGCACCGGCTCTGTTCTGCTGGGCGAGGTGAGCCAGTGCAACGACGACAATACCGACAACCGCTTCAACCCGCCCATGGGTCGCTTCCCCACCATCGAGGAGGACGAGCCGCCCTACCGGTTGCTGTGCAACGAATATCCCGCGGCAAAATAATGCCATTGGGGAAAACTCCAGAATAACGCGATCCCGGGGAAGCGGTCAGCTTCTCCGGGAGGCTTCGTGTTTGGCGGCAAGCAGCGCCGCACCGCAGGCCGCTTCCTCTTCGCAGGGGGACAGGGTCAGCGGGCAGCCGAATACCCGCGCAAACGTCCGGCAGAGGTGAGGATTCTTCCGCAGGCCGTTGCCGGAACCAATGAGCATTTCAGGCGCTTTCCCGCCCTTTTCCAGGTAGCCGCGATACAGATCGTACAGCTCCTGAGCCATGGCATCCATGATGCTGTGCATGAAGTGAACGGGCGTGAAATTGTCGATGCCAATGCCAGTGATGCTGCCCCGGAGGCTGGGATCGCGCCGTGTGCCCTGGAAGGTCGTCACCGCATGGGGACAGTTGTCCAAGGTTCCCGCCGCATCCAAAGCGCGGGTCATGGCGTCGTACACGCTTTCGTCGGAGCCGGTGACCATCTTCACCGTCTGGCGGAAGAAATTCTCCAGCAGGGCGTAGCTGCGCCCGCCGCAGAGAGAAGCGCCTACCAGCAGCCAACCCCCGCCGGGGAACGGGCGGGTTTCCAGCCCCTCCACCGTCAGATATTCTGGGGAGTACACCGCGATTTGGCTGCCGGTGCCCACGTTGGCAAGCAGAACGTCTGTTCTGCCCCCGGCAGCGCCCAAAAACGCCGCCTGGTTGTCGCCAATGGCGGCGTATACCGGAATTCCCAGGCAGCCAACCCCCAGGCAGGAGCCGCCCCCAACCGTGCCCAGCATGGAGGGGTTGATCCCCGCCTTTGCCAGAGCCGCCTCGTCGAAGCAGCTCCGCCGCAGATCGAATCCGCCCAGGCTGGCGGCGTTGGTGGGGTCGATGACCGGAGTCGTCCGACCGGACAGCTTCATGGCGGCGTAGTCCGCGATGGTACACAGTACACGGGCGGTTTCCGGCACCAACCCCTGTCGGAGATTGTAGAAATGGGTCACCAACCCAAAGCCCGTGGACAGGGGATACCCCGTCAGCCGGGACAGCTGCTGCGCCCAGCTGACGCCCTCAGCAAAGGGAAGGTCGCCCCGCCCGTCCTGCCAGGTATACAGAGGGCTGACGCATCGACCCCCGCCGTCCAGATACACGATGCCGTGCATCTGACCCGTGACGCCCAGAGCCTGAACATCGGGATGGCGCTGCAAAAGCGCTTTCACCAAACCGTCGGCTTTTTCCCAGATCGCGTCGGGATCCTGCAGCCGCTCCCATCTTGGCGATGGGAGAAAGGTGCCGTTTGGCATGGATTCTGACGCGAGAACCCCTGCCTGATCAGACCATACGACCGCAGAAATTGAAGTCGTTCCAATATCCAGTCCCAGCGTTTTCATAGCGTTCCTCCCAGCCTTTTTGATTGATTATAAAGCGCATATTGGTTTTCCTCAGCTGCCCGACAAATTGGAATTTGGCGGCGAGTCGCCGCCGACAATGCGTGCCCGGGTGGCCTTTAATCGTCACGCCATTGGGTACCGCTCGGTTCGTTACAGGGCGGAAAATTGCAGTTTGGCGCGCCAAAGCCTTCCCCTTGAGGGGAAGGTGGCTCGCCGTAAGGCGAGACGGATGAGGTGTCGCCGCCGTAGCGGCGTTACTCTGTCCCAATTCGCCGAACTGCTTTCCTTATCGTACACGGGTACTGCACACCTCATCAGTCAAAAATCAAAGATTTTTGCCAGCTTCCCCTCAAGGGGAAGCCTTGGACGCTGCGCGACAAATTCCAATTTGCCGGTTTGCTGCGTTAAGCCGATATGCACATATTATAATGCATACTGCCGAATTGCATGGTGCGCCATGCAATTCGGAAACGCATTGATTGCGGCTTATTCAGCAATAGGCTTCCTGTCGGAACGTGTCAAGCGAATGGCACGGAATCCGGCGGTAGAGAAAAAATGACTGCCCCAAGGGCAGAGAAGTGAGCGAATTATACGATGGCACAGAAACCCAGAAATGCAGACTATACAAAAGAATATAACCAGAAGGCCGTTTTGCGGAATCTGCGGCACAGCGCCATGAGCCGGGCAGAGCTTGCCCGGGCGACGGGACTGACCCGCGCCGCCGCGTCCCTGATTGTGGATGAGCTTCTGAAAAGCGGGGCTCTGGAGGAGCTGGCACCCCAATCCGTGGGAAGGGGCCGCAGTGCCATTCCCCTTCGGGTGCGAAGCGACAACTACTATGCCCTGGCGGTGGATCTGGCAAGAAAACGGTGCAGCGTCGGTCTGTGCGATATGGCGGGGAAGCTCCTGGATTTTCGGATTCTCCCCGAACAGAAGGATATGGTGGGCGCCATTGCCGCCGAATTAAATCGGATGGCGGCAACCGTGGATCGGGATAAAATTTTGGGCATCGGCATCAGCTCGCCCGGCCCGCTGGATCGGGTCAACGGTCGGATCCTGAATCCGCCCCGTTTTGAGCGCTGGCACGGTGTGGAGATCTGCGATCTGCTGTCCCGGGAGCTGGAGCTGCCTGCCTATCTGGAGCATGATGTGTGCGCACTGGCGCTGCACCAGCTGGAAATGGGACAGAGCCGGAATTTCATGCTGGTGTACGTGGACATCGGTATCGGCGCGGCTATCATGTCCGGCGGCAAGCTGATGGGAAGCTCCAAGTATTTTACCGGTGAGCTGGGTCATACCACCATCCGCTTTGACGGCAGGCAGTGCGAGTGCGGAAACCGGGGCTGCCTGGAAACCTACGCCTCCCTTCCCGCTATTTTGGGGGAATCGGAATTTTCCTCCTGGATGAATCTGGTTGACCAGGTGGGCAGAAAGCCGGAGGCGGAAAAGCTGCTGGATCAGGAGGCGGTGTACCTGTCCGCGGGACTGATTAACCTGCTGAACCTGATCCCCGTGGATACGATCTACCTGGCAGGCGACATCTGTTACCACTATGAGCTGCTGGCACAGCGATTGCAGCGGGAAATCCGCGCCAAAGCCCTGGATCGGAGCCGGAGCGAGATTCAGATCTACCCCTCCAGCCAGGATCCCAACGTAGGCGTCCTGGCAGCCGCGGAAGTGGTTTTCTCCCGGTTTTTTACCATGTAATCCAGAATATGGCGATTCCGATGACTGCTTCACAGCGGTGTCAGAGCTGGACATCCTCGCCCGAACCAAATACAGTGCTCAGCAGGATAACGGGCATTGCCAGGATCATTGGGTATGCATAGCGAAAAGTCGTACAAGCTGGCGCGCCCACCCAAAGTCCAACTGCGAGGACAATCGGCAGAATCGAAATGACAAACTCCTTGCGCCGCTTTAGAATATTCAAAACACAGCAGGCAATGATAACCCACATACACAGGCCAACACTCGTAAGCGGCTGCAAAAGTACCAGTTTCTCCTGGTAACGGAACCACGCGCGGAAGCAAGTGTTCACGATATTCTGATTGCTTCCGGCGCAGATGCCGTAGTCATTCTGCAAAACATAATCATTGTAAACCCAAAAGGCATATCCGCCGTTCCAGTAGCCCTTGGTTTCCTCTACCCAGGCTCGAAAATAATCACCGGGATACCGCATCCCAAGCCGGATGTATACTCGCAGATAATCCGGAAGGTTCTCCCTTATCTTCTGAAGATTACCGTACTGGAACGCATCAAATTTTACCGGATCAACAGTCTCCGGAGTGTATACCTCTTTTACCGTATCCAGAGAAAACGCCTGGGAAAGGAAATCCGCTTCTTCCTCGGTCAGGTATCTGTCATTGGCAATTACCCGGGCAATCTGCTGGAATGGGACAGCCAGCGGCTCCACAAAACTCATCTCATTGGCACCCAGTAATGACAGGACGGGATTCAGCAGAATCCAGGCCAAGAGCAGCACCGCGAGCATTGCGATCGTGAGCTTCCGGTCGTTCCCCCGCCAAACAAACAGAGTGATCAGCACTGTGACAAGAAACGCATACCAGCCGTTTGTCCGCAGGAGCGACAGTCCCATTGCTCCGGCTATCATAACAGCGTAATTTATCCAGCGGTCTTTGCCCACATTCCGAATCAATCGGTACAAGGCAGCAATAAATAGAAGCACCGCTCCTCCAAAGGGGACATCCTTCCATAGCGTAACGCTGTAAATAATATTGTAGTATGAGAAAATATACAACAAAGCCGTCAGCAGAACCCAGAGTTTGGGCACCCGCGCCTGGTAAAGCGTCGTAACCGCGAAAGAGAAGCAGGCACCCATGAACAAAATCTGCATAAAATGAAAAAACGCAACTGCCGCAGAATAATCGTGGAATAAAAGGTATCCAAGCTTGAAAATGACGCCGAAGGTAACCGTATGCCAGAACGGCATGATATTGTCATAATCCTGCTCCATGACCTGTTGAATCGTTGAGACGGAATCCACTGAAACAACACCGGGGTACTGTGCAAAGAAAAGAAACGCGGAATCCACCAATACTGTGACCAGAAACACGCACAGAAAAACCCGCATTGGATGGCTGGGACTGTCGTCCGAGCAGCACTGTACCGGCAGCCTTTCCACCATACATATCAAGACATTCCTGCACAGGACATACCCGCCCAAAAGCGTTAGTCCCGCATTTGCAATGGAAAGCAGCGCAGTGATTGGCTCAAACAGCTTGTAATTAGCCAGAACAACAGACATACTGAAAAGCAAGGAGCATACGGCAATCCACACACGATTTCTGCCGGAAACGCTCGCTTCTCTCCTGACGTTATCAACAGCCGCCAGTAAGCCTGCCAAGGCGCAAAGGATATATACGCTTAAATAGGAATCCGTTTCCTGAAGATTTGTCAGCCAGACATAGATCAAGAGCGCCGGAACCAGAACACGGATTAGCCGATTGTTTTGCGTTGGCGTTTTCATACTGTTTCATTCCTCTCATCGGACGTTTCTGGTGCTTCGCGCCACGCCCGTCAAAAAGCAAAGGACACGCGAAAGCAGGAAATTCAGGAATCAGAACCGTATAGCCATGGCCCGCATCCAGCGCAAACAGCACCCTCATCCAGCCGTCCGTGGTTCATGCGGGGCAAACAGCCATGAAGCGCTTTTTCAATAGCCGCCGGTCAAACGGAGAATCGTGGTATCAAAACCACGGGCATTCAAAGGGGGGATGGGCTTCTCACGGTCTCATACTAATTCTTGATTGAAAGCTTTAATTCTTTCCGAGAATGAATTGTGCCAGAAAAGGCAGATGACGCCGCTGGGCTTTCCGCCCAGCAAGGAAGATAACGCATTCTGACGCAATTCATTCTCGGAAAGAATTAAAGTTTTTAATCAAGAGTTAGTATCATGTGCCCCATTTACAGCTTAGCGTCCCTAGCATAACACAAAATCAGCAAAAAGTGTACCATTATTTTCAGCTTTTCGTGAGTCTTGGTTTTGGGCTTCTTCGCTGTCATGTACCACCATTGTTTTCGGCAAGTGCTGGCAGCAGAGAATGCCCTAAATTCTTTGCGAAAACAGATGCCAAAAGAGAAAATCGCATAATCCCCCTTTTCCTGCAAACAATACCACTGGAAATGCAGCACAAGGAGAGGATAAACAATGAAAGCAACAGGCATCGTTCGCCGGGTGGACGATCTGGGCAGAATCGTCATTCCAAAAGAAATCCGCCGCACCCTGCGAATCCGGGAGGGTGACCCGTCACTGACATCATTGACACCGTGGGAAAAATACTGCTTTGGTATGTTGGATTTAGCCAAACGCAGAGGGTGGTAGTTGTACATAGTGACAACCCAAAACGCCAAAACCGTGCGTATACGGAAGGGGTGAACAGCGCAGCCCGCCGGTCATTTTGATCGGCGGGCTGCTTTTTGATTTGGCTATATCCCATTCAGTGCCGACAGGTCCACCTCATAGATGAGTCCCTGGGGTGGAGCGTCGGGGCAGATGAAGATCATCATATACCAGGGAAGATAGAGCACATCATCGGAGGCCTCCAGATTCCCTTTACACAGCACAATACTGTCCCGGAATGTCCACTCGCTTACGCTGCGGATTTTGTCCAGTGCGCTGTGCTTTTTGTAGTCATTGCCGGATTTCACTTCGATCAGCCGGGTGTGAACGCCTCCGGAAACGACAAAATCTACCTCACCGTACTTTTTCGCGTCGAAATAGAACAGATCATAGCCGTTTGCTTTGAGTTGCTGCGCCACGATATTTTCCAGGATGCTGCCCAGGTTCACATCCAGATTGCCACTGAGCAGGTCAAATTGCACATTTTCCATGCAGGCGGCACAGAGCAGTCCAACATCGTTTAGGAAGAGCTTAAAAAGGCTGTGTTTTTTGTTCAGCTTCAGCGGTGTTTGAGGCGCGGTAACATTGTAGCACGGAAGCGCCACCCCAGCGTCACTGAGCCACTGGAAGCTGTCCTCATACCGGGCAAGCCGGGCGGTCGGTGCAAGGGAGTTCACCATAAAGCGCCGGTTCTTGTCATTCAGCTGGGACGGAATGGCGTCGAAGATCGCCTGAATCTTGACCTTTTCACTTCCCTCCGCATACCGGGAAATGTCCTGCCTGTACAGATCCAGCAGCGATTTCTGCACCCCGATGACCTTTCCAATATCGTGGGTATCCACGTATGTCTGAACCACATCCGGCATACCGCCGACCACGAGATAGCTGTAAAACAGCTTTGTCATGGTTTCGTGTACCGCCGGCAGAACCGGGGCTTTGGTATCCATGCAGGTTTTCAGGTACTGAACGGTCGCGTCCTGAACGCCGTTTGCCCACAGGAATTCCTCGAAGTCCATGGGATACATGCGGTAGATTTCTTCAAAGCCCACGGGAAGGGATTTGACGGTTTTGTACTTCGTTCCCAGCAGGGAGCCGGATTCGATATAGTCAAAGCGTCCGTCCTCCACAAGGAACTTGATGGCCGTCCGCACATTGGGGCACTCCTGGACTTCATCGAAGAAAACCAGCGTTTCCCCGGGCTCCATAGGCTGCCGGGTATAGGCAGTCAGATTTGTGATGATGGTGTTGACATCCAGATCGCCCGCAAAAATGCCGGCAGCATCCGTGTCGGAAACAAAATTGAGCTCTACAAAGTTTTGGTAGTTTTCTTTCCCAAATTTCCGAATTAGTGTTGTTTTGCCAATCTGCCTTGCGCCAAAAACGCAAAGTGCCTTGTGATTGCGATCCTTTTTCCAATCCAGAAGCTTTTGATATGCCTTCCGCTTCAGCAAACTAACCACCTCAATCCCGTTCGTGTGCTGCTATTGTAACATAATTCCTTGTATTTATCAATCATTTCGTGACATGGAATGTTGTTAAGGCTCGGAAGTTAGAAATAGTACCAGAAGAGTACGCAGAATATCATATCGAGTATTCTACGACAGCAATTTGCAAATTGCGCAGCCGCTGCCCGTAGGGCAGCGTTACATAAACGAGTTCTTGTTCTCCGGGGCTTGGGGCTGCGCCCCAAGCCCCGATGATCGCAGTCTGTCCGTCTGCGGCTGCGCGATTTACAATCGCTTCTTTTTTCAAATCGGACTCTCCAAAAAATAATCGAAAATATTTTCGGATTCCGGATTGACATTTCTTCTCTTATCTGTTATACTCTCAATGAACGAACAAACATTCTAAAATAGTTCGTGATAACAACTTCATATTTTTTCTTATTTCGTTTCGTACATAGTTCAACCGCCGGACACGCTGGATTTTTCCAGTAAAGCAAGCCGGAAAAGAGCCTGCATCCACCAGCTTTGCTGGTGAGAACGAGGACCATCGAGTTAGGGCATGACAAACAGCTTACCACGCTGTTGTCATGCCCTTTTTGCTATGAAAAAAGCATAGCAAAAAACAAGATGCGCCATTTTCTCGCCCCTTCGGGGCAACCGAAAATGAAGTTTTATGCCCGCTGGGCATTTGCCCCGGTACACGGAATACACGGGAATTCGGTCAATGGGTGTCCTGAGCAAAGGAGAGGAACATGAGCTGCTATACAGGGCTTTGGGAAACAGCAAAGATGTTTTCCCATTTCTATGGGAAATGCGCCATAGGGCAATGCAGCCAAGGGAGAACCCGATTCGCAGTACGGGAAAGGACTGCACCGGCTGCGCAATCGGTTCACCATACACAACATTTGCCAGCCCTGTTCCTGACCCGGACATGGCTGACAGGAAATGGAGGGAATTTTCAGTTACATAGAAAAAGCACCATACAGGAACCGACTTCACAGAAAACAGAATCCAATTCAGGAGGGAACGAACATGAAAAAGGAAGAAAAATCAACAAAGTGAAATGCGACATCCAGTCCCACATCATCGCGGCGGGCTACACCCAGAAGGAAGCGGTGGAGGCCTGCTCTGCGGAATACAGCTGGAGTGACAGCGATTCCAACTTTTCCGCCAAGCTGAGCGACCAGACCCTTCGCTACCGGGAGGTTCTGGAGCTTGCCGATGTGCTGGGCTATGGGATTGTCTGGCAGAAATGGAGAGATGACTGACCGAAAACAATGCTCGCAAACCAACGCGCGCAGGGTTGCCTGCTGGAGAAAGGAGCACGCCTATTCGCATTAAAAGAGAAAGATATGGAAATAATTTGAAGAAAAGGGGGCAGTAACATGGAGATCATTCAGGACGATGCAAAGAAACTGGTTCAGGTGTGGCTAACCCGGAAGGAATCTGAGGATGCCGCTGTGCAGGCGAACCTGAAGCCCATGTATGCCCAGTGGAAGAAGCAGAAGTATATGGTTGCCGTTTTCCGTTCCGGGAAAGAGGACTTGCAGCGAAGCACCCTGGATTTGCTCGCGTACAACAAAAAGCGCTGCGCTGAGCTGGCAGTCCGGCGGGAGAAGGCGCAGAAATCCACCCAGATGGAATTGTAATTCGCGTTCCAAGCATATAAGCTCTGTGTTCACTGCCTGTGTGCGTAGGCTGCTATGCGACGTATTCCTGTACTGAACAGCATGGAATCCCATAAAAGCGGCTTTTTAAGCCGCTTTTATGGGATACAGGCAGAAAAGAGGATCCCTGATTTGGAAGAGTTGAAATGTGGAATAGGAACGCATAACTTTCATTATCTGCTTAAATAATGTAAAGTATACTTATAAATTTTGTTGACTAAAATGAAAGTATATGCTAGTATACGATTGAAGGAAGTGATTTTGATGGCTTTAGCGAGTAAAGACCGAATTCTAAAGGTTCTGTCTGCCTATAATCCATGGTGGAAAACCGGTTCTGTAAATGCCGGACTAACCAAAACATATAAAAGATTTGCGTTTCATGAAGCGATGAAGCGGCTGGATGCAAAAGGTATCCGCAGGATTGTTGTTCTGACAGGCACACGTCGGGTAGGGAAAACCACAATCCAATACCAAATGATTGAACAATTGCTCAAGCGGGGTATCCCGCCTCAGAGAATTGTATTCATTTCTATGGATCATCCGATGCTAAAGCTCAGTGAGTTCAGCGACATTCTGGAGTGTTATCATGAGAATATCTGTGCGGATCAAAATGTGTATTACTTTTTTGACGAGATACAGTACGCCCAGGATTGGGACAAGTGGCTGAAAACAATATACGATATGCAGCCGGATACCAAGGTGGTAGCCACAGGGTCAGCAAGTCCCGCCTTAGTAAAGGGTAATCAGGAAAGCGGAGCGGGACGCTGGTCTGTGATTCAGGTTCCCACCATGTCTTTCTACGAGTATTGCGAACTTCTGAAACTGGATCAGCCCAAAATCCCGAAAAATCTGAAAGCCACCAGCTTGCTGCACATGACACAGCAGGAGCGCACCCAGGTCATGCTTCAGCTTTCCAAGGTACAGAATCATTTTAACCGCTATTTGCAGGTCGGGGGCTTCCCGGAGCTTGCTTTGGCCGATAATGACATTCTGGCGCAGCAGATTATGCGGGAAGATGTTGTGGACAAGGTTTTGAAACGGGACCTTCCCTCGCTTTACAATATTCGAAATGCGACAGAGCTGGAGAGAATTTTTCTGTATTTATGCAACGTCTCCTCGGAAATCGTATCTATCGAGGCGATTGCAAAAGAGTTGGGCGGTGTTTCCCGACCGACCGTGGAAAACTATATTCAATATTTAGAGAGTGCAAACCTGATTTACCTGAGCTGGCCGGTGGATATGGCTGGCAAGCGTATTCTGAAAGCAAGACCCAAGATATACATTGCCGACGCTGCAATTCGGAATGCTGTGCTGATGGATGAATCTTTGCTATCTGACCCTGTGGAAATGGGGAAAGTCGTTGAAACCGCAGTTTATAAACACGTTGCGGCGTTTTACTATCAGCAGGCAACTTCTGTCGGGTATTTTCGTGGGGGTAAAAAGAACAAGGAAATTGATATTGTTGTAGATTATCCGAATACACAGAATATCCTGATTGAAGTAAAATACAGAGAAGGCGCGCCAATTTCGGATGATGACGCTATTGCGCAGTTGTGCGAAGATGCCTCTGCCGCAATCATTATTACGAAAAACGCATCTGACTATGGCGTGCATAATACCAAATGCGGTAAAGATATGCTGCGCATTCCCGCGTTCGCTTTTCTGTATTTACTGGGGCACGCTGAGAAAAACGGTTATCGGGGACTTGAGTAAGAGCCATGAGCAACCCAGCTGCTGCGTGAATATGCCAGTTATGTTCCCCTCATTTTCTTGGAGCAGAGAAAATGGGGGGAATTTTTTACTTGCAATCTACAGACGTATGTTGTACAATATTATCTGTAGTTATGATATAAACAGCAGATAAATTTGGAAATAAACGGGAGATGCAGCATGATTGAACACTTTGACATAGCAGGCTATTGCCGTATCTCCGTGGATGATGAACTGGATCGGGACAATGTGTCCATCGAAAACCAGAAAGCCATCATTCAGGATTTCGTCAATACCCGTTTTCCGGGAAGCTCCCTGACATTCTACGAGGATCGGGATCGTTCCGGCTATACCTTTGAGCAGCGGGAAAGCTATCAGGCCATGCGAAAGGGTCTGATTCGCCACCAGTACGACATTCTGGTGGTGAAAGACTTTTCCCGATTCTCCCGGCGGAACAGCCGGGGGCTGGTAGAGCTGGAGGATTTGCGGGATGCCGGGGTGCGGATCATCTCCATTGGCGACAACATCGATTTTCCCAACGACGACGACTGGCTGAAAATTCAGTTTCAGTTTCTCATCAACGAGATGCCCGTCACTGACACCAGCAAGAAGGTGAAGAATGTCATTCGGCGGCGGCAGGCGGACGGAAAATGGCTGTGTGCCGCACCCTACGGCTACATCATCAACAAGCAGAAGGAGTTTGAGATTGTCCCCACGGAAGCGGAGATTGTCCGGCAGATTTTTGACCTGTACAACAACCACGGCTGGGGCTACAAGAAAATCGCCAACTACCTGACGGAACAGGGCATTCCCACGCCCCGGATGTCGGAGCAGATGCGTAAAGAGGCGGAGGGGGAAACCACCACCCGGAAAACCAAGGCCGCCTGGGCGATTGTAACGGTGCAGGGGATTCTGGACAACGATTTCTACATTGGCACTCTGCGGCAGGCCAAGTACACCCGTGCCAAAATCAACGGCAAGGACGTGAAGCGGGACGAGGAGGAACACATCGTCATCGAGAACCACCACCAGCCCATCATCGACTACCGCACCTTCGCCACCACCCGGGCCCTCCGGGAGAAACGCTCCACCGCCAACTATCGGGGCGTGAAAAAGTACGACAATGTCTACTCCGGGTTTCTGTTCTGCGGCGACTGCGGCAGTCCCATGTTCGCCATGAGCCGGAAGGATTTAAGTCCTGCCTACACCTGTGGAACCTATCACCGCCGGGGTCGTGCTGCCTGTTCCTCCCACCACATTCGGGTGGATAAGCTGGACGAGCTTCTTAAACTCTATGTGAAAAAAGTCATGAAAAATTCCCGCTCCATGCTGGATCAGCTCAACGCCGATCTGGAACGGGAAACCGAGGATGTTCTGGAAACGGAGCAGTCCGCCGACCATCTGGCGCAGGTGATGGAGGAGCTACGGGAAGAGCTGAAAGCCACCAAGCGGCAGCGCATTCGGGACATTATGAAGCACCCGGAGCAGGAGGAACTGCTGGCGGAAACCTACGACGAACTGGAAGCCGATCTTCAAAGGAAGATTGAGGGGCTGGATCATCAGATCACCATACTGTCCGACAAGCGGAACACCATCATTCAGATCAACCGAACGGCAAAGACCGCCATGGAGGTTTTCGAGGACATTCTGAATAAGGAAGCCCTTGACCGAAACGATTTGGAACTCATCATCCAGCGTATTCAGGTCTATGAGGATCGGCTGGAAATCTATTTGCAGGCGGACATCGACGCTCTGCTTCACGTGGATGAAAAGGAGAACGCCGTAAATTTTAATTCCGGCACGGAAAATATCGAAAACAGGCTGATTCAGTCCTCAAAAAACCACGAGGACAAGGTTTTCCGTGTCAATGTTATCAGTGAGGGTGACCCTCTGGAGATTTATACGGAGAAGGACGGCGGGGTGATTTTTCGGAAATATTCGCCCATGGGCGATTTGCAGGAATTCGCCGCGCAGATGTGTGAATCCATCGGCTCCGCTACCGGGCACATTGCCGCCGTGGCGGATCGGGACAGCATCATCGCCCTACACGGCATTCCCAAGCGGGAACTGATGGACAAGCCCAATTCCCCGGAGCTGGAAAAGCTCATGGAGCAGCGAAAAAACTATCTCTACAAAGCCGGGGACCCCCCGATTCTGGCTACCGACGGGGACGATAAATACCATTTGGGCGCCGCCGCGCCGATCTTGTCCCAGGGGGATCTCATGGGCTGTGTGCTTCTTCTGTTGGGCGAAAACGACAGCCCCCTGCAGAAAGCGGATCAGGGGTTGGCAAAGACCGTCGCCGGTTTTCTGGGAAAGCAGATGGAGAGCTGACGCGCTCCGGGCCGAATCCGCAGCAAAAAAACTGGGTCTCCTACCGGAGACCCAGTTTATGTTTCGTGCTGATCGGTTTTCCTCAGCTGCCCGACAAATAGGAATTTGTGCACCTGATACTAACTCTTGATTAAAAACTTTAATTCTTTCCGGCCTGAATTGCGCCAGAATGCGTTATCTTCCCTGCTGGGCGGAAAGCCCAGCGGCGTCATCTGCCTTTTCTGGCACAATTCATTCTCGGAAAGCTTTTAAATCTTTCAATCAAGAATTAGTATGAGGCGAAAAAAGAAGGCCAGCGGCAGCTGGCCTTCTTTCCAAGCGCTTATGCCTGGGTCTCGTCCGTCATAATTACGACGGCAACGGAATTCATGCCAACATGGCAGGCGATGCTACATGGCAGGTTGGCGTAGGTGACCTCGGCAAAGGGGAACTCAGCCTGCACCTGCTGCCGCCAGGCTTCCGCCAGCTCCGGATTCTCCAAAGTTCCGGCAGTCTCAATGCGCAGCCGAGCCTCCGGCACAGCCCCAAAGCGGTCGGCGCGATCCTGCTTCACCGCCTCGATCATTCTGGCCTGAGCCTGCTTTATCCCCCGCACCTTGGCAAAGGCGTCCAGCTTGTCACCCTGAATGGTGAGCACCGGCTTCAGATTCAGCACCGTCGCCAGAGCGGCGGCGGCAGGGGTGACCCGTCCGCCCTTTTTCAGATATTCCATGGAATCCACGGTAATGTAGATACTAGCATCGTAGGCGTGCTGTTCCAGAAACGTCTTGATCTGTTCTGCGTCAAGCCCCTGCTGCGCCAGCCGGAGGGCGCTGAGCACCGATTCTCTCTGGGTCACAGAAATCCGGTGGTTGTCCGCCACCTGCACCCTGCCGTCGTATTCCTGGGCAAACAGGATGGCGCTCTGGCAGGAGCCGCTGAGGCCGCTGGACATGGGGATATACACGATCTGGTCATACCCCTGATCCAGAATACCGTCCCACAGCTCCATGAGCTGTCCCGGCGACGGCTGGGAGGTGGATACGTCCCGGTGCTGGCGCATGGCGTCATACAGCTGCTCCGAGGTAATATCGATGCCCTCGTAATGGACGGTATCCTCCAGATTCACGGGCATAGCCAGGACGAATACGCCCAGCCGGGCGCCCTGCTTTGCGGGAATTCCGCTGTTGGTATCCGTAGCGATTGCGACTTTCATAGCGTCTTTACTGCCTTTCTGCTGTTCCGTTTCATTTTGTACCAGAAAATTGTATCACAGCTTTCCCGATTCTTCAAGGGGCGACCCGTAAAAAGGGCATCAGTCCTCCGAACTGAGGATTTTCATGAATTCCTCTCCCGTGATGGTTTCCTTCTCGTAGAGGAACTTTGCCAGCTTATCCAGCTTTTCGCTGTTTTCCGTCAGAATGGTCTTGGCTTTTTCGTGCTGCCGCTTGACAAGAGCAACCACCTGGCGGTCAATGTCCGCCTGGGTTTCGGCGGAGCAGGCCAGGGACGCGTCCCCGCCCAGATACTGGTTGGTCACGGTCTCCAGCGCCACCATATCAAAATCCTCGCTCATGCCGTAGCGGGTGATCATGGCCCGGGCCAGCTTGGTAGCCTGCTCAATGTCGTTGGAAGCGCCGGTGGAAATGGTGTCAAACTTCACTTCCTCCGCCGCCCGTCCGCCGGTGTAGGTGGCAATCTGATCCAGGATCTCCTCCTTGGTCATCAGATAGTGGTTGCCCTGCTCCACCTGCATGGTGTAGCCGAGAGCCCCGGAGGTCCGGGGAATGATGGTGATCTTCTGCACCGGGGCGGAGTGGCTCTGCATGGCGGCGACCAGGGCGTGACCAATTTCATGGTAGGACACCGTCCATTTTTCCTTGTCGGTGAGGATGGCGTTCTTCTTCTGATAGCCCGCGATGACCACCTCAATGGATTCCTCCATATCCGCCTGGGTAGCGAACTTCCGTCCGTCCCGGACGGCACGGAGAGCCGCTTCATTGACGATGTTGGCAAGCTCCGCGCCGGAAGCGCCGGAGGCCATTCTGGCGATCTGCTTGAAGTCCACATCGTCGGCGATTTTGATTTTCTTCGCGTGCACCCGCAAAATGGCCTCCCGCCCCTGGAGGTCGGGCAGCTCCACAGGCACCCGGCGGTCAAACCGGCCGGGACGGGTCAGGGCGGGATCCAGGGATTCGGGGCGGTTGGTGGCGGCGAGAATGATGACGCCGGAGTTTCCCTCGAAGCCGTCCATCTCGGTGAGCAGCTGGTTCAGAGTCTGCTCCCGCTCGTCGTTGCCGCCCATGGCACCGGTATTCCGTTTCTGACCGATGGCATCGATTTCGTCGATGAACACGATGCACGGTGCCTTCTCCTTGGCCTGCTTAAACAGATCGCGCACCTTGCTGGCACCCATGCCCACAAACATCTCCACAAATTCCGAGCCGGACATGGAGAAGAAGGGTACATTCGCCTCACCGGCGACGGCTTTTGCCAGCATGGTTTTGCCGGTGCCCGGAGGGCCTACCAGCAGCACGCCTTTTGGCATGGAAGCGCCGATTTCCCGGTACTTGTCCGGGTTATGGAGGTAATCCACGATTTCCTGCAAGCTCTCCTCCGCCTCATCCACGCCCTCCACGTCCGTAAACTTGATGCCGTCGGAGGATTGGACGTAGACCCGGGCGTTGGATTTTCCGCCGTTGAACATCATGGAGTTGGGGCCGCCGGCTCTGTCCATGAGTTTCTTGGACAGGAACTGCCCCAACGCAACAAACAGCACAATGGGCAGAATCCAATACAGCAGAATACTCACAAGCGGCGAGGTCTCCTCAATGATTTCTCCGCCGAACTTGGCACCGGAGGCGTACAGGCGGGATACCAGCTCCGGATCGTCCATGAGGCCGGTCTTATAGACCTTGCCTCCGTCCTTGTCGGTGAAGAGGATCTGGTTGTCCTGCACCTCCACCTGACCGATTTCCTTGTTTTCCGTCATGGTGATGAAGGTGCCATAGTCCACCTCCACAATCTGCCGTCTGGCAATCCAGGGCATCAGCAAAAAGTTAAACAGCATCAGCGCCACCATCACCAAAGTGTAGTAGTAGATCAGCGGTTTTTTGGGTTTCTTGACTTCATTCATATCCGTGTTTCCTCCTTAGCTTCCAGCCCGCGAACAGGGGGCTGTCCGTGATACTCCACTTCCATCTTTGGGTTCCGCCCTCTTTCACATACATGAGCAGGGCATTGTACAGGTAATCCCCCAGCATCAGCATCGCCAGAGCCACCGCCGCCCGCTTCAGCCGCCTTGGCTCCCAGCTCAAGAACCAGCGGTACAGCGGCAGGAAAAACCGATCCATAAACACCAGGATCAGCATACCGAAGCCGGCGCTGGTGGGAAGGGAGGTATAGCGGGTGATGTGCAGCGGCAGCCGGGAATAATCCCACCAATAGAAATGGCAGATCTTCTCCACCGCAGTGCCCAGCACAATCTCCCCCAGGCAGACGCAGACTACCATGAGCGTAAAATACAGCGCTCTGCGCAGCCATTTTGACTTGATCGGGACTCTCCAGCCCAAAATGTGCATATCCGACGGGGTTCCGAACAGCAGGTAAATGGCGACAATCGCCATTCCATAGCCGATGAGAAAGGGAAAGCACATATTCCGGTTGTCCATATATCCCTTGGTCAGCGCCAGCCACACATTTTCCACGGAAAAACCCAAAAAGGACACCACCGCCATCACCATGGTCAGTGCGTATACTTCTAACACCTGTGTCTCTCCTTTCTGACCGTTTCCGGAACAGAATACCATATCATTCTAAACCGAAACGAAACAGCGGCTGTGGGTTTTATGCCCGCTTCGGCAGTGTGACGGTGAAGGCGGTGGCTCCGTTTCCGCTGGTCACGGAGGCGCTGCCTCCGTGAAGCTGCACCACCCGCTTCACCACGGCAAGGCCGATGCCGTTGCCCTCAGAAGAATGGGACTCGTCCGCCTGATAGAATTTTCCCCAGATTTTCCCGATCTTGTCCGCCGGAATGTCCGGGCCGTAGTTGGTGACGGTCACCGCCAGGGTATCCGGCGCTTCCGCGATGCGCACCCTGATCTCCCCGTGGCTGGGGCTGTATCGGATGGCATTGTCCAGCAGATTGATCCAGACCTGCTTCAGCATCTCCTCGTTGGCCCGGATGGTGCACTCCGGGAATTCCAGATCCAGGTCCAGCTCTTTCCGGCTCCACTTCTCCTCCAGCAGCAGCACGCAGCCCCGGAGCTGCTCCGACAGGTTGAAGGTAGTCAAATCCGTCAAAATGGTCTGATTTTCGATCCTGGTCAGGCTCATGACGTTGGTCGCCATGGCAGCCAGGCGCAGGGATTCCTCCTCAATAATGGCGAGATACTCCTGCTTCTGCTCCTCGGTGAGATTGCCCCGGCGCAGCAGCTTGGCAAAGCCCGCGATGGAGACGATGGGGGTCTTGAACTCGTGGGAAAAGTTGTTGACAAAATCGCTTCTGAGCATCTGGGTGTTTTCCAGCTCCTCCGCCATGGCGTTGAAGCTGTCGGACAGCTCCCGGAAGGCCGGGTTTTTCTGAAGCAGCTTGCCATAGGTCAGGCGCGCCGAATAGTCGCCGCCAGCGAGCCGGTTCATGTTGTTGATGAGCCGGTTAAAGGGATTCAGCGGGATTTTCATGGTGAAGATCGTAATGAGAATCCCCACCGCCACGCTGACCAGCAGCATCACCGTCAGCAGCGCCAGGGTGGAGTTGTCCGGAAAGCCGAAGTTCTCCAGCACGCCCAGCTTACTGAGCAGAAAGGACAGCGCCGCTGTGATCAGGACGGCAATGAGCTGAATGACAAAAAAGACGCCGGCGTACAGCAGCGTCAGCGACCAGCGCTGCTTGCGCTGTTTCTGATTCATACGTGCTTCACCGCCTTATATCCCAGTCCCCGCACGGACTCGATGGTGAATTCCGGCCAATCCTGAAAACGCTTGCGCAGCCGCCCCACATGCACCGTCACGGTCTCCCAGCCGGTGTCGCAGTCCGCGCCCCAGATTTCGTCCATCAGCTGAATCCGGGTAAAAATCTTTCCGGGATAGGACAGGAGCTTGTACAATAGCAGAAACTCCTTCTGAGGCAGCTCCTGCACCTCCCCCTTCCGGCTCACCGTCAGGCAGTCGTAGTCCAGCACCACGTCCCCCACGATGATCCGCCGCTCGCTGGCGATCTTTGCCCGGCGCAGCAGCGCCTTGATCCGCCAGAGCATTTCCTCCTCGTCGATGGGCTTGGTCATATAGTCGTCGGTGCCCACGAGAAAGCCGTGCTTCTTATCCGAGGGCAGCTCCTTGGCGGAGACCATCAGGATAGGCAGGTTGTTGTTGGTCTGCCGCAGGGTGCTGGTGAATTCGTATCCGTCCATTTTCGGCATCATGATGTCCAGAACCACAAGGTCAATATACTCTTTGTCCATGAGAGCCAGAGCCTCTTCCCCGTTTTCCGCCGTGACCACCTTGTAGCCGTCGGCCTCCAGCACCGCCTGCAGGAGCTTGCGGGTGTTGCGGTCATCATCCACGACCATGATCTGAAACATAGGCCATTCCTCACACTTTCTTGGCTTTCGCCCGGAAACGGACGAGCCAGTAATCTTTACCGTAAGCGATTGCCTCAGCCAGCAGGCACACCGGCAGCGCCGCGAAGAAATCCACGGCGGAATGCTGCTTGATAAACATGGTGGCAAGACAGATGAGAATTGCCGAGAATACGATAAACGCCTTAAACCACTTGGACACGTCTTTCTCCTTCAGCCATGCCGAGGCGATGCCGATGGAGTAGGCCACGTGCAGCGACGGACACACGCCAGTGTTGGTATCCGTCCGGTACAATAGACCGATGCAGGCCGTGAGGAAATTGTCCCTGGGAAAAACCTCCGGGCGCATATCCTGGCGGTTGGGGTAGACAATGTACACGATCATCGCCACCACCTGGGTAACGATAATGAAAATCTGAAATCGTTTGAAGCCTTCCACATTGTAAAGAAGAAAATACAGCAGCGTGAAAACGATCAGAAAATACCAGAACACATAGGGAATCAGAAACCACTCGCAGAAGGGGATGAGATCGTCGATCCAGCAGTGGATGACGTGACAGCTCTCTGCGGGAATCAGGTTCTCCGTCAGAAAGTACATAGCGAAGTACACCAGCCAGCCGCCCAAAAGCTTCAGATGTGAAAATTCAGGATCGTTGAGCTTGGACAGGCGAAAGGTGCGGTAGTCAATTACGGGTTTTCTCATAGGTGGCCTCCTGCTGGGTATTCAACGGGTATTGCTTCTTGGGAATATTGGGATAGGGCACAACAGTGTGCTCCGGCAGGGATCGGGCAATTTCGGTCACCTGCTCCATCAGGTATTCGCAGATGCGCCTGCGCTCCTCCTCCATGGGCGCGTCAGGGCGAAAGCGGACAGGTTCACCCAGGTACATGGTTTTCAGCTTTGGAGCCAGGTACATGGGCACAAAGGCCAGTTCCTTCCCCGTGCGCTTATAGTAGAGCTTCGCAACGTCAATGAACCGATCCTGAAACTGGCAGATAATGTTGTTTCTCGGCACGTTGTGCTCCGGGAAAATGACCACGTTGGCACCCTTCTGGAGCACCTGAACCGTCTTTTTGAAGGTGGTCAGAATCCGGGTGTCGTGGTAAACGCCGATGGTATTGGCGTTGGTGAAAATCAGCTGAGACAGCGGCGCGATGGCGTGAGCCAGCAGTTTATAAAACCAGTGAAGGGGCTTGGGCTTCCCTGACCAGAAGTCCTGATAGGCGTAGGCGGGTACTTCCTTTTTGTCCATCATCTCCCCGGCGCACCAGGTGTAGTGCTCCCCGGGGGCGTACAGCTCGCAGGCGATGGGGCCGTTCATCTGGCTGTGGTTTCCCACAAATATCACCGGCTCCGGCGGGAGCGTTTCCGCGCCCACCACCTGGATTTTGGGATAAACCGCCCGTACAATCGCCTTAATCATCCGGTACAGCGGGGAAATCTTCCGTTCTTCCATGGGGTTGCTTCCTTTCCTTTTCTTACCTGGGCAACAGGATAGCGCGAAAATCGAAACTGAAAATAAACAAAGTTTCGTTTCAGTTTAGATTTGGTGGGGATTTCTATGGTATGATTATAATGGAAGGTTGTGAGGCTTTCCAGTCTATTTTGGTAGAAAAGAGTGGAGAACCTATGAATAAAAAGTTTGGAGACAGAAAAGACGGCGCGAAGCTGCGCAACATTCACGCCATGCACCTGGTCATGCCCCTGATGTATCCCAACCGCTGTGACAATGAGGCCTTTATCAGCGAGCGGATCGACCTGACCAACGTGCTTCACTATCTGGAGGCCAAGAACGCCGGGAATCCGGAATACAAGTACAATCTGTTTCAGGTCATGGTCACCGCCATGCTGAAAACCATCACCCTGCGTCCAAAGATGAACCGCTTCATCGCCAACAAGACCATGTACCAGCGCAACGAGGTCTCGGCGGCCTTCACGGTGAAAAAGGAGTTTGCCGACGACGGCAGTGAGGCGCTGGCGCTGATCCACAGCACCGGCAGCGACACCATCGACACCATCCACGACGAGATTTTCCGTCAGATTTCCCTGTGCCGCAGCGATGAGGTGGACAAGGGTACCCAGAGCCTGAACGCGGTACAGCGTCTGCCCGGCTTTCTCGTTCAGGCAGTGGGCGCGGGAGCGCGGTTTCTCGACCGCCACGGCTGGATGCCGCAAAGCGTCATTGCCGGCGACCCCTACTACTCCTCCGTGGTGCTGACCAATCTCGGCTCCATCCAGCTCCACGCGGGCTACCACCACCTGACCAACTGGGGCACCACCTCGGTGTTCTGTGCCATCGGCGAGATCAAGAAGCGTCCGTTTTTTGATGAGGATGGCACCGTGCGGATGCTGCCCAGCGTGGATCTGGGTCTGACCATCGACGAGCGCCTTGCCGACGGCTACTATTACTCCAAAACCGTCCGTCTGCTGAAAAAGCTGCTGGAAACCCCCGAACTGCTGGAAAAACCACTACAGGAAGAGGTTGAATTCTGATATGACTGCGATTACCGCGAAAACACCCTGGGCAAGCTCCATGGGCGACGTGCCCATGCACCTTACCTACTTTGAAGGCTCCATGTTCGAGGCCGTGGAAGCCATTGCCGAAAAATACCCCAATAACGTTGCCTTTGACTTCATGGGCAAGTCCACCACCTACAAAAAGCTGGTGCAGGAAGTGGAAACCTGCGCCAAGGCGCTGAAAACCATCGGTGTCCGGGAGGGCGACAGGGTGACCATCGCCATGCCCAACTGCCCCCAGGCTATCTACCTGTTCTACGCCGTGAACCTGGTAGGGGGCATTGCCAACATGGTGCATCCCCTGTCCGCCGAGAAGGAAATTGAGTTCTATCTCAACGAGTCGGAAAGCGTCACCGCCATCACCCTGGATCAGTTCTACAATAAATTTGAATCCGTGCGGAAGAACACCAAGGTGGTTAATATCATCATCGCCAGCATCAAAGACGCCCTGGCCCAGCCCATCAAGGCGGGCTATATGCTCACCCAGGGCCGGAAGATCGAAAAGATTCCCGAGGACGCGCCAGTGATCCGCTGGAAGGACTTTATGCGCCTCAGCCGCTGCTGCTTCTACGACTACAAGGTCAAGCGCACCGGCAGCGACCCGGCGGTGATCCTCTACTCCGGCGGCACCACCGGCACCACCAAGGGCATCGTGCTGACCAACCGGAACTTTAACGCGCTGGGTCAGCAGGTCATCGCCGCCAATCCCATGTTCCGTCCTGGGGACAAAATGCTGGCTGCCATGCCCATTTTCCACGGCTTCGGCCTGGGCGTGTGCATCCACACCATGCTGACCCAGGGCGGCAGGTGCATTCTGGTGCCCCGGTTCACCCCCAAGAGCTACGCCAAGGATCTGGTCAAGGAGCGGTGCAACTTCATCGCGGGTGTGCCCACCCTGTACGAGGCTCTGCTCCGTCTGCCGGATATGGAGGGCAAGGATCTCAGCTGCCTGAAGGGCGTGTTCTCCGGGGGCGACTCTCTGTCCGTGGAACTGAAAAAGAAGCTGGACAAATTCCTGTACGATCACAACGCCACGGTGCAGGTGCGGGAGGGCTACGGCACTACCGAAACCGTCACCGCCTGCTGCCTGACCCCCAGCCATATGCACAAGGAGGGCAGCATCGGCCTGCCCTTCCCCGACACTTACATCAAGATCGTCAAGCCCGGCACCGATGAGGAGCTGCCCTACGGGGAAGAGGGTGAGATCCTGCTTGCCGGCCCCACGGTGATGCAGGAGTATATGCACCATCCGGAGGAAACCGCCAAGGCCCTGCGCACCCACGCCGACGGCCTGACCTGGGTCTACACCGGCGATCTCGGCACCATGGACAATCAGGGCTTCGTCTACTTCCGGGGCAGAGCCAAGCGGATGATCGTTACCTCCGGCTACAACGTCTACCCCGCCCAGATCGAGAACATCCTGGACGCCCACGAATTTGTCCAGATGAGCTGCGTCATCGGCGTACCGGATTCCTATAAAATGCAGAAGGTCAAGGCCTTCGTCAAGCTGGCGCCCGGGGTGGAAAAGAGCGACGCAACCAAGAAGGCCATACTGGAGCACTGCCGGAAGTACGTCGCCAAATACGCCATGCCCTATGACATCGAATTCCGGGACGAAATGCCCAAAACCCTGGTGGGCAAGGTTGCCTACCGGGTTCTGGAAGAGGAAGAGCTGGAAAAGCTCCGGGAAGCGGAGGCAGTGGAAAGCAAATGAAAATTCGCAGATACTATGTTGCCTTTACAGTAATTGTCGTTTGTGTCTGCATTGCCTTACTCTGGGGGTGCGGCAGGAAAGAGGCTCCGGTTACTATCGATTACGGGAAATCCGAGCTGTATTCCCAAGCAGATATGGATGCCGCCATTGCGCTGATTGAAGCGGAATATACCAGCGGCAGTGAGCTTCACGCCATCCGCTATGCAGGCGACGACCACTGTACCCCGGAAAATCTCCAGTGGATGAACGATTTGGCACAGGGGCAGGAACTGGATGTTACGTTCACCCAATGCATCATGTTTGAATGCGATTTTCATTCTCCGAAGCGTTCCCAGGACGCAGGCAGCCTGAATCCGGACGAGGAGTACCGGGACTGGCAGTGGTGGCTGGCTCGTGCGGACGGCGGTGAATGGTATATCCTGACCGGCGGGTACGGCTAAGGTGGCACCGCATAATGGGGCAAGGTGATTCGGCGGATCTTTTGCCCCATTATGCGGTGCTGCCCTTATTTCCGCCGTACCAGCTCCAAGACATCCTTCATCTGGGCACAGATCTGGGGGTAATTCTCCCGGCGGTGGGGCTTTAAGCAGGCGGAGCAGTCCTTGATGCCCTTTTCCGTGTACCGGAACGCGCCGCCGCATTTGTCGCCCAGACAGTACAGCGGGCAGTAGCAGAACAGGCAGCTGAAGCGCTCCGGGTCCGCCCCCTTGTGGCAGGGGAAATACTCGCATTCCCGATTCTGAAAAAAGTCGTAGTGGGTCTGGCTTTTCAGGTCGATCCAGTATCGCTGCTCCACCACGCCGTCTTCCTCAATTTCATTTTCCAAAACGCCGCCGTTATTGCGGATGCTCTTGGCGGAGCCCACGTTGTCCTTGTCGCAGACCATGAGCACCCGGTCAATCCCCAGCTTCCTGCACTCCCCCAGCGCCAGAGCGATCATCCGGGTCGCCACGCCCTTGCGCCTCTGCGAAGGCACCACCCCGTCGCCGATGTGTCCGCCGGAGCGCAGCAGACGCTCGTTCAGGCAGTGGCGAATATTCACCGCGCCCACGAAGATGTCCCGCTCCTCGTCCAGGCAGAAGAAGGTAGAGTCCGGCACCAGGCCGTCCGCCGCCTCCTTCACCTCCAGATTGGCAAGGTAGTTGTCAAAATCCCGGTAATCCAGGCGGCAAATCGACCAGGGAACGATTTCCTCCCCGGAAGCGTACCACTCCGCCATCATGGCGTTCAGCTGCTCCCGGTATTTCGGCTCCAGCTTCACAAGTTTTAAACGCATTTTTCTTTCCTCCCACTCTTTTCAACACTCCAAAGCTATGATATACTTTCATCAGACCACTGTCCAGGGGTACACCGCCGGAGGCTCCTTGGCGAATTCCACCCACTGCCCGGTTCCCGGATGGGTAAAGCCGATTTTCGCTGACCAGAGGGCGATTTCGCAGGGGTCGTCCAAAACCGCGTACTTCCGCTCCCCCACCAGGGGCATGCCCCGGCTGGCAAACTGCACCCGAATCTGGTGGGTGCGCCCGGTCTGAAGCATCACCCGCACCCGGGTCATGTCCTCCCGCCGGTTCAAAACCGCGTAGGACAGCACCGCCTCCTGGATGCCCTTCCCCGGCTGAGCCGTCACGAAGGTCATCCGCCGAGCCTTGTCCCGCCCTAGCAAGTCCCGGAAGGTTCCCTCTGGCTCCGCCGGACATCCGTGGACGACGGCAAGGTATTCCTTATGGAACCGATCCTCCCGAATCTGCCGGGACAGCGCCGACGCCGCTTCCGGGCTCCGGGCCAGCACCATCACGCCGCTGACCACCCGATCCAGCCGGTGCACCGTGCGCACGTCGGCTTCCGGGTCGCCCAGCGCCTCCCGCACCAGCTCTGGCAGTCCCCCCGGCTCGTCGGTGGACAGCACCCGGGCGGGCTTGATGCAGACCACAATCTTTTCATCCACGTGCAGAATTTCCATGGTTTGCCCCCCCAGCGTTTTTCCCTATCCTATCAAATTGATTTCCATTTTGCAAGGAGGAATTCCCATGAAACTGGTCATTCTCGACGGCTACGCCCTGAACCCCGGGGACTTAAGCTACGAACCGCTTCGCCAGTTCGGCGAACTGACCGTCTACGACCGCACCGACACCGAGGCGGAAGCCATTGCCCGGATCGGTGACAGCGAAATCGTGCTGGTTAACAAGGTACCTATCACGGAAACCCTGCTCGCCGCCTGTCCCGGTATCCGGCTCATCTGCGTCCAGGCCACGGGCTACAACGTGGTGGACTGCGCCGCCTGCGCCCGCCGGGGCATCCCGGTGACCAACGTTCCCTCCTACGGCACCGCCGCCGTTGCCCAGTTCACTTTGGCTCTCATGCTGGAGGTTTGCCACCGCATCGGCTATCACGACCAGCTGGTGCATCAGGGCAGATGGGCGTCCTGCGGCTCCTTCTGCTTCTGGGACACCCCCCAGATGGAGCTGGCGGGAAAGACCCTGGGCATCGTGGGCTTTGGGCGCATCGGTCAGGCCGTGGCGAAGGCCGCGAAGGGCTTTGATATGCGGGTTCTCGCCTTCACCCGCACCCGCCGCCCCGAGGGGGAGTCGCTGGCGCAGTATGTCAGTCTGGACACCCTGCTGGAAGAGTCGGACTTTGTGAGCCTTCACTGTCCTCTGACCCCGGCGACGGAGAAGCTCATCAACGCCGATACTCTGGGCAAAATGAGAAACGGCGCGGTGCTCATCAACACCTCCCGGGGCGGCCTTGTGGACGAATACGCGGTCAGGGCGGCGCTGGAAAGCGGACATCTTCGCGCCGCCGCCGTGGACGTGGTGGCAGAAGAGCCGATTACGGCGGGCAATCCCCTGCTGGGCGCTCCCAACTGCCTTATCACCCCCCACATGGCCTGGGCGCCGGTGGAAAGCCGCCAGAGGCTTCTGAATTGTGTGATTGAAAACATCCGGTGTTTCCTGAATGGAGCGCCCCAGAATGTGGTGAATCTATGAAGCGAAACGGGCGGCGCAAGGCCGCCCGTTTCCTTATCCCTCCCAGCACATGGTGTACATCCTCCGGCTCACCGTGCCGTCCACGCAGGCGGCGTAATCGGCGATGATCCGAAAGCCGCAGCTTTCATGGGTTTTGAGAGACGGAATGTTGCGTTTCTCCACATGGGAATAGACCTTTGCCCTGGCCTGCCGGGTCAGCTCCGCCTGTACGGCCTGGATCAGCGCGGCGGCGTAGCCCTTGCGCCGCTGCGTCGGAGCGGTCTCCAGGGCTTCCAGGAGCAGGCCGTCCCGGTACGGCTCCAGCCGCAGAGCGCTGACATACTGCCCGTCCGCCTCCCAAACGGCGTACACCGCCCCCGGCGTTTTGAAAAAGCACTGGCTGACATAGCGGTAAAAATCCGCCTCCGCCAGCTGAAGCTGCCGAGCCTCCGGTTCGTCAGGCCACAGCGCGCGACCCTGCCGCTGGTTGGTCTGCTCGTAGACCACCATCAGGCTGCCAAAGCGCAGCTGGGAAAGCGCGCAGAACAGATGCAGCATATGCCTCCTCCTAAATCCAAAACCTGTGCCGGGTCTGCCAGCACTGCCGGTGGAAAAATCTGGATATTCACACCGATATACACAGTTTCCACAGTTTTATCCACAGACGTGGAACAAAGTGTGCTATCAAAGGGTGTAAAATCTAAAGGTTCGTTACTAATTTGTAATTTTTCGTCCTATTTCTTCATGCATCCTTCATACAGACAAACGGGAGGCGCTGCGCCTCCCGTCAGCTTGTCAAAAAAGCCTCGCAGAGTTTGCCGCGTGAGCGGCAAATAGAATGAAAATCACTTTCGGCCGGGGCGTGTACCTGGCCGAAAATACCTCTCAGGCTACAAATGTGGAATTTGTTCGCCGGTGGCGAACAAATTCTGCGCACAGTAGACTGCAAGAATATGTCGGAAAAAGCCCGAAGGGTTTTTTCCGACAGTCTAGCGGGAGGCGCTGCGCCTCCCGTTTTCACAGAGCCTCCCCCAGAATCGACTTGGTGGCGTAGGCGTTCAGGCTCATGTCCGCCACGTGCCCCGCCAGATACTCGTAATACGCCTGGGCGCCGATCATGGCGCCATTGTCGCCGCACAGGGACAATGGCGGAAGATACACCTGGGCATCCAGCTCCTCCGCCGCCGCCAGAATATCTCCCCGGATGCGGGAATTGGCGGCGACGCCCCCGGCGACCGCGATTTTCCGGTATCCGGTTTCCTGCATCGCCATCACTGTCCGGGGCACCAGCGTGTCGGAGACTGCCGCGGAAAAGGCGGCGCAGAGGCTGGGAATATCCAGTTCCTCCCCCACCTGCTGTGCGTGGTGGATCTGGTTCAGCGCGGCGGTTTTCAGGCCGGAAAAGCTCATATTGTAGGGGTTCTCCCCCGGTTTGCTGCGAGGCAGGTCGTATTTTGTCTCGTCGCCCAGCTTCGCGGCTCTGTCCAGAGCCGCGCCGCCGGGATAGGGCATCCCCAGCACCCGAGCCACCTTGTCGAAGGACTCCCCTGCCGCATCGTCCAGGGTGGTGCCCAGAATGCGCATATCCGTGTAGTCCTTCACTTCCACGATCATGGTATGCCCGCCGGACACCACCAGGCACAGAAAAGGCGGCTCCAAATCCGGGTAAGCCAGATAGTTCGCCGCAATGTGCCCCCGGATATGGTGGACCGGAATCAGGGGCTTGCCCATGGCCAGCGCCGCCGCCTTGGCAAAGTTCACCCCCACCAGTACCGCGCCGATGAGTCCCGGGGCGTAGGTCACCGCCACAGCGTCGATGTCCTTCCGGGTAAGTCCCGTCCGGGTCAACGCCTGCTCCGCCAGACCATAAATGGCCTCGATGTGCTTTCTCGACGCGATTTCCGGCACCACGCCGCCGTAGATCCGGTGCAGATCCACCTGAGAGGCGATGCAGTCCGTGAGGATCTCCCGCCCGTCCCGGACGATGGCGACAGCGGTTTCGTCGCAGGAGGATTCAATGGCTAAAATGTTCAATTTCCCACTCCTTCCGCAGAATCAGGGCGTTCTCTCTGGGATTTCGGTAGTACTGCTTCCGCAGACCGATCTGACGGAAGCCCAGCTTTTCATACAGGTTTCTTGCAGGGACATTGGATTCCCGCACCTCCAGGGTCAGGCAGCGGCTTCCCCGCTCCTTCAGCGCCTCCACCAGGGCGGTTACCAGCGCTTCGGCGATTCCTTTGCGGCGAAAGTCCGGATGGACGGCAAGATTCATCATATCCGTCTCCCCCAGCACCGTCTGAGAGCCGACATAGCCAACCACAGTCTCCCCTTCCAGCGCCGCCAGCCACAGGGAAAGCGCATTTTGAAGCTCGCCCGCAACGCTTTTCTCGCTCCAGGGGTCGGAAAAGCACAGCTTTTCCAGCGCCGCCACCTGGGGGATGTGTTGGGGTTCCATCATGGTCACGTTCATTTTGCTTCATACCAGCTCTTTCCGAATTTGGCCTCCGCCGTAAGAGGGACGCGCAAGTGCGCCACATTTTCCATCTCCCGGCTGACCACAGCGGCAACCTCCGGGGCGATGTCCTCCGGGCACTCCACAATCAACTCGTCGTGAACCTGCAGTAGCAGCCGCGCCTGGGGATACTGCTCCTGCAGGGCGGTTTCCACCCGGAGCATGGCGAGCTTAATTAAGTCTGCCGCCGTACCCTGGATGGGCGTGTTCAGGGCAATGCGCTCCGCGCCGCTGCGGATATTGAAGTTGCTGCTTTTCAGCTCCGGAATATACCGGCGGCGGCCAAAGAGGGTCTGGGTATAACCCGTCTGGCGGGCATCCGCCACCACCTTGTGCATATAGTCCTTCACGCCCCGGTAGTTATTCAGATAACTGTCGATATACTCCCGGGCTTCGTACCGGGAAACCCCAATGTCCTCCGCCAGAGAGAATTCGGAGATGCCGTAGACGATGCCAAAATTCACTGCCTTGGCGTGGCGGCGCTGCAGGGGGGTCACTTCCTCCATGGGCACGCCAAAGACCTGGGCCGCCGTGGCGGCGTGGATGTCCACATGGTCGCAGAAGGCTTTCTGCATGGCCTTGTCATCGGCGATATGCGCCAGCACCCGCAGCTCGATCTGACTGTAGTCCGCGTCCACCAGCACGCATCCCGGCTTTGGGACAAACATCTTACGGATCTCCGCCCCCAGGTCGGTGCGGACGGGAATATTCTGCAAATTCGGTTCCGTTGAGGACAGCCGTCCCGTGGCGGTTACCAAATTCTGGAAGGTCGTGTGGATTCTGCCATCCTCCCGGATTTCCTTCACAAGGCCGTCGGCGTAGGTGGATTTCAGCTTGGTGAGCATCCGGTAGTCCATGATGGCAGGGATGATGGGATGCTTGTCCTTCAGCTTTTCCAGCACGTCGGCGTTGGTGGAGTAGCCGGTTTTCGTCTTTTTCACCGGGGGCAGCCCCAGCTTGTCAAACAGCAGCTCCCCCAGCTGCCGGGTGGAGTTGATGTTGAATTCCCCGCCGGAATAGGAGAAAATCAGAGCCTCACAGTCCGCGATCCGCCGGGAAAGCATCTCCCCGAACTGCTCTAATTGCTCCCGGTCGATGCAGATGCCCCGATTTTCCATGGCGTAGAGCACCCGGCACAGGGGCAGCTCGATTTCCCGGTAGAGTTTTCCCATTCCGCTGCTTTCCAGTTCCTCCGAAAGAACCGGGCGCAGCTGCCAGACGGCCTCGGCGCAAAGCGCCGCGTCGGAATCCTCCACACTGGTTCCCAGGAAATTGGTTGCCAGCTTGGCAACGGAATAATCAGAGGAGGAAGGATTTAAGTCATACGCTGCCAGCGCCGTGTCAAAGGCGCACGCCCCTGCCGTCACGCCCAGCTCGTCCAGCTGATGCATGGCAGTCTTGCTGTCGTGGAACACGCACTGCTTCCCGGCGAGGGAAAATTCACCCATCTGCACCTCCAAAGGCGTCAGAGCGCACACGCCCTCCGCCCAGGCAAGACCCAGGCTTCCGTCCCCCGCCAGATACACGGCGCACTCCCTCACAGTTTCCGGCATGGTCTCCTGCCGGGGCAGCTTCACCGTCCTTCGCTCCGGCATCGGTGTTTCCGCCGCCGCGCCCCGAAGGCCGTATTTGTCGATGAGCCGCACAAATTCCAGCTTCTGGAACAGATGGTACAGTTCCGGGCGGTTGTAGGGCTTGATGATGGCGTCCTTCGGTTCAAAATCAATG
This sequence comes from Bacillota bacterium, assembly GCA_029100605.1. GTDB lineage: Bacteria > Bacillota > Clostridia > Oscillospirales > Oscillospiraceae > Faecousia. Next base: position 30,398 of record JAQXPK010000077.1, read on the forward strand.
GGCGCTTCCGGTCGGATGGTGGCAAGATCAAAGGAGAGATAGGCGCTGTCCTTCCCCGCCTCCAGCTTTTCCCGGAGCTTGGGCCGGATGGAGGGGTCGTCCAAATGGGCGTACACCCCGTCCAGGCTGCCGAATTTTTCCAGCAGTTCCTTTGCCGTTTTGGGGCCGACGCCGGCAACGCCGGGGATATTGTCGGAGGAATCTCCCATGAGGGCTTTCAGGTCAATGAGCTTTTTCGGCTCAAAACCGTACTCCTCCCGGAATTTTGCCTCGTCGTACAGCGTCGCCGTGGTCTGCCCGGGCTTGGAGATCACCAGCTTGACATGGACGTTTTCGTCGATGAGCTGCAAAGAATCCCGGTCGCCGGTGACGATGACGCACTCCCAGCCGTTATTGCCGCAGATTCTGCCCACGGTGCCGATAACATCGTCGGCCTCCCAGCCCTGGCATTCGTAGATGGGAATATTCATCGCCCGCAGCACGTCTTTCATAATGGGCATCTGCTGAGCCAATTCCTCGGGCATAGCGTGGCGGGTGGCCTTATAGCCGTCGTATTGTAAGTGCCGGAAGGTGGGGCCGTGGAGGTCGAAAGCCACGCAGACGGCCTCCGGCTGCTCCTCCTTTTCCATCCGCTCCAGAATATTGAGAAAGCCGTAAATGGCATGGGTGTAAAGCCCCTCCCGAGTGGTCAGGGGCTTGACGCCGAAATAGGCGCGGTTGATGACGCTGTTGCCGTCTAAGATAAGCAGCTTCATACTTTTCTCCACTTCGCGCCCTGGGGGGTGTCGATGATTTCAATGCCCCTGGCTTTCAGTTCGTCCCGGATGCGGTCGGCCTCGGCGAAGTTCTTCGCCTTTTTCGCCTCCGTGCGGGCGGCGACCAGAGCGTCAATTTCCGGATCGACAGGGGTCTGGGCTTCCTCCGCCTGCTTTTTCCGGAGGTTCTCGGCGGCGGAAAGCAGATTCAGGGACAGCACCCGGTCAAAGTCGGCAATCGCCGCCAGCTTGGTGGCGTCATTGCACTTGGCCTTCAGTACGTCATACAGGGAGGTCACGGCAACGGAGGTGTTGAGGTCGCCGTTCAGCGCGGAGACGAAGCGCTCCTTCAGCTTATCAAAAGCCTCGGCATCCACCTCCCCCTCGGTCTTGAGGGCGGCGATCTTGGCAATCAGCTTGTCGTAGGCCGCCTGGGCGTTGTCCAGATTTTCCCAGCTGAACACCAGATTCCGGCGATAGTGGCTTTGCAGGCAGAACAGGCGGTAGACCATGGGATCGTAGCCCTTCTGCTCAAGCAGAGACACGGTGAGAAATTCTCCCTTGGATTTGGACATTTTTCCCTGATCCGTATTCAGGTGGTGGACATGGAACCAGTAGTTGCACCACTTATGCCCCAGATAGCTTTCGGACTGAGCAATTTCGTTGGTGTGGTGAGGAAAGGCGTTGTCGATGCCGCCGCAGTGAATATCCAGGGTTTCCCCCAGATGCTTCATGGAGATGCAGGAGCACTCGATGTGCCAGCCGGGATACCCGACACCCCAGGGAGACTCCCACTTCAGCGCCTGATCCTCAAACTTGCTCTTGGTGAACCAGAGGACAAAATCGTTCTTGTTTTTCTTGTTGGTGTCCTCTTCCACGCCTTCCCGGACGCCCACTTCCAGATCTTCCTCGTCGTGGTCGTTGAAAACGTAATACTGCTTCAGCTTGGAGGTGTCGAAGTACACATTCCCCCCGGCAAGATAGGCAAAGCCCTTGTCAAGCAGTGTCTGCACCATGTGGATATACTCCGGGATGCAGTTGGTGGCAGGCTCCACCACGTCGGGGCGCTTGATGTTCAGCTTGTCGCAGTCGGCGAAAAAGGCATCGGTGTAGAACTTGGCGATTTCCATGACGGTCTTGTGCTCCCGACGGGCGCCCTTGAGCATCTTGTCCTCGCCGGTGTCCGCGTCGGAAGCCAGATGTCCTACGTCGGTAATGTTCATCACCCGCTTCACCGGGTAGCCCAGATACCGCAGGCTCTTTTCCAGCACGTCCTCCATAATATAGGTGCGCAGATTGCCGATGTGGGCGTAGTGGTACACCGTGGGGCCGCAGGTGTACATTTTCACCAGGCTGGGGTCGTTGGGAACAAACAGTTCCTTTTTATGGGTCAAAGAATTGTACAGATACATAGTGGTTTCCTCCATCTGCAAAATAAAAACGCCTCTCGCACACATAAGTACAAGAGGCGGGCAAAGCTCGCGGTTCCACTCTCATTTATCGCTCATTTTCAGATTCGCTCCCGGACGCACGTTCCCGTACCCGTCGTCATCCGGGCTTTCAGCCAGTGACCCGGACTCTCTGGAGGCGCGCGGCGCGGTACTCTTTCCGTTCATCGCGATATTCACTTGCGGGTATTTTACCATTGTATCCCGGGGTTTGTCAAGCCTTGCCGGGAAAATTCCCCCGTTTTGCAGGACAGATCTGGGAATCGCTGGAATTGATATTAAGAAATTCTTATCCTATTGACACTTCCGCCCTTTCCCGCTATAATATGGTTGAGAAATGAGACGAAAGTGAGGTTACGCCATGAATTTCTCCAATACATATGGGCTCAGAAAAGCCCTGAGTCTGCTTTTGACCGTACTGATGATAGCCGCCGTGTTTGCCGGCTGTAAGAAAGAAACCACCGAGACCGAGCCGTCCACGGCTCCCTCTCTCAACCTGGACCTGTCGGATACCCCCACGACCGTTGAGACGACGGTTCCTCCCACCACCGAACCTATCGTGTACGACGATGACATGGGCACCGTCACCAACCAGATTACCGTCCGGGTCATCCCCAGCAAGGATGCCAACCCCACCGGCACGCTGGACGCCGGTTCCATCGTGCGGATTCTCCAGCAGCAGACCATTGCCGGTGTGACCTGGGGCAATATCAGCGAGCCGGTCAGCGGCTGGATCTGCATGGACTATGTGAAGATGTTCAACGCCTCTTCCGAAGGTGCCGTGGAAAGTGAAACCGATCCCAACGCCGCCGAATCCACCCCCACCCAGCCCGCTGAAACCGACACCCAGAATACCAAGGGTGTCGTGACTGCCAACGGCCTGAACATTCGGGATGACGCCAGCGCGGCGGGCAAGATCGTCGGCTCCTACTCCAAGGGCGACGTGGTCACCATTCTGGAGACCAAGAACGGCTGGGGCCGCACCAGCAAGGGCTGGATCAAGATGGAGTACGTCAACACCACCGGCACTACCGGTAATACAAACACCAATACCAGCACCAATACCGGCAGCACCACCAACACCTCCGGCAATGGCAGCACCACCGTTGTCGCCAAGGGCATTGTCACTGCCTCTGAGCTGAACATCCGCAGCGGCGCCAGCACCGATTCCGAGCGTGTCGGTATCCTGACCTACGGAAACCGGGTGGAGATTCTGGAAAAGAGCGGCGACTGGGGCCGCACCAGCAAGGGCTGGATCTCCCTGAACTACGTCTATCAGGACGGCACCACCGGTTCCAAGTCCGCCAAGGGTATTGTCACCGTGGACGGCCTGCGCATCCGCAGCGGCCCCGGCACCAACTATGAATCCGTCGGCTCCTACAACAGCGGCGACCGGGTCAAGGTTCTGGAGCAGTTCACCTACGGGGATACCACCTGGGGCTGCACCGACAAGGGCTGGATCTCCATGAGCTACGTGTATGTGGACGGCACCGACATCGGCAAGACCGTGGAAGGCACCGTCACCACGGATAACCTGAACATCCGCAGCGGCCCCGGCACCGGCTATGACTCCGTGGGCACGCTGAACACTGATGAGGTCATTCAGGTTCTCTATCAGCTGCAAGTCGGCGACACCACCTGGGGCTGCACCAGCAAGGGCTGGGTATCCCTGAAATACGTGGAGCTGAGCGAGTAAAATATGCTGTGACAGCGGGACTTTCAGAAGAAAGCCCCGCTGTTCCATTCTGAAGACCGATTCGATTTAACCCACACCCCGGCTTTGGACAAGCGGCGTGGAAAATGCGTTCATCCTGCTGTATTTTACCAGATTCTTCTTAACTTTTTATTGCAATATCACGGAAGCGGTGTTATAATGGGTTTCATAAAGAGGGTGTCTGCGTGTCCTATACGCCGGCCCCGCTGAAATTTATTGTATCAGGAGGAAAACCCATGAAAAAGATCCTTGCACTGCTCTTGGTTCTGACTATGGTTCTTGGACTGTGTGCCTGCGGCAGCAGCTCTGCTCCCGCCACCGAGCCGGCCAAGACCGAACCCCAGGCTCCCGCGGTTACGGACGTTGCCACTGAGGAGACCGTGCCTGCCGAGAAGGCTCCCGAAGACTACACCGGCAAACTGGTTGTCTATTCTCCCCACGATGCCGATCCTCTGAACGCTGGCGTTGCCCAGTTTGAGGAAAAGTACCCCAATATTGACGTGGAAGTCATCGCTGCCGGCACTGGTGAGCTTTGCCAGCGGATTGTCGCTGAGGCTGCCAACCCCCAGGGCGACGTGCTGTGGGGCGGCGGAGCCGACACTCTGGCGGCTTACACCGACTACTTCCAGCCCTATGTCTGCGCCAACGATGAATTCATTGGCGACGCCTACAAAGATCCCAACGGCTACTGGATCGGCGAGTCTCCCCTGCCCATGGTCTTTATCTACAACAAGACCCTGATCGACGAGGCTGACGTTCCCACCACCTGGGAAGGCCTGTGCAACGAGAACCTGAAGGGCAAGATTGCTTACGCCTCTCCCTCCAAGTCCGGCTCCGCCTACACCCAGCTGTGCACCATGCTGTTCAGCCAGCCCACCATTGAGGACGGCTGGGCTCTGGTTGAGAAGTTCATCGCCAACCTGGACGGCAAGCTGCAGGACTCCTCCGGCAACTGCCACAAGCTGGTTGCCTCCGGTGAGTACGCCCTGGGCGTGACCATCGAGAAGTCCGCCGTGCTGTACGCTGACAACCCCGACATCGGCTTTGTCTACCCCGAGAACAACTCCGCCGTTCCCGACGGTGTGGCTCTGATTAAGGACTGCCCCAACGAAGAGAACGCCAAGCTGTTCATCGACTTCGTAACCAGCGCCGAGTGCCAGACCGCGCAGAACGCCGACTGGGCCCGCCGCCCCGTCCGTTCCGACATCACCCCCAAGGATCTGTGCTCCCTGGACGAGTGCAACGTCGGTAAGTACGACTTTGATTACGCCGCTTCCAACCGCGACGCCATCAAGGAGCAGTTCAACGACCTGGTTGCCGGTTAATTTCATTTTTTACTTACTGCGGGAGGCACCCTCCAGGGTGCCTCCCTGCGGCATTTCCCCGCAGCTGAAACATGTGCCGGAGGCTCCGGCGCGTGTTTGAACCGCGCGCAACATATTTTCATAGACACGGGAGGACACCATATGAGCAATCGAGTCATCATCAAGGACGCTGTGAAGCGCTACGGCGACTTTACCGCCCTGAACGGCGTTTCGCTGGACATCCAGGAAGGCGAGTTTTTCACCCTGCTAGGGCCGTCCGGCTGCGGCAAAACCACCCTTCTGCGCATGATCGCAGGCTTCAACTCCATTGAGGGCGGCGACTTCTATTTCGGCGACAAGCGGATCAACGACGTACCCGCCCACAAGCGGGACATCGGCATGGTGTTCCAGAACTACGCGATTTTCCCACACCTCACCGTCCGGGAGAACGTGGCCTACGGTCTGAAGGCGCGGAAGATGCCCGCCAAGGAAATCAAGCCCAAGGTGGACGAGGCCCTGGAGCTGGTGCAGATTTCCCACCTGGCCGACCGCAAGCCCAACGAGCTGTCCGGCGGGCAGCAGCAGCGTGTTGCTTTGGCCCGCGCCTTTGTCATCGAGCCCAGCGTACTTCTAATGGACGAACCCCTGAGTAATCTGGACGCCAAGCTGCGGGTGCAGATGCGCTCCGTCATCAAAAAACTCCAGCGCCGCCTGGGCATCACCACCATCTACGTCACCCACGACCAGGAGGAAGCCCTGGCCATCTCCGACCGGATTGCCGTCATGAAGGAAGGACACATCATGCAGATCGGCACTCCCCGGGAGATCTACGCCAAGCCTCAGAATCCCTTTGTCGCGGGCTTCATTGGTGTAAGCAACTTCCTGGACTGCCAGGTTCAGGCCCCCGATGCCGGAGACGCCGCCGTCTCCATCAAGGGTGAACTGGACATTACGGTTCCTGTCCGCCGGGCCTACACCGGCAAGGGCAAGATTTCCGCCCGTCCTGAGCAGCTTTTCTTCTCCGAAAACGGTATGCCCGGCACCGTTCTGTTCTCCACCTTCTTGGGCGACTTCATTGAATACGAGGTGCAGCTGGATGACGGGCAGAACCTAATTGTCAACGAGTATACCAAGGACACCACCGAAGTCCACGGCGACGGCGAGAAGGTGCACCTCCGCTTTGATCCCACCCGCATCAGTCTGTACGACGAAAATGAGGAGGTGCTCAGCCTGTGAACAAGCGGCTCGGTTCCCGGTGGAAGCCGGATTTCTGGTTCTTCACCAAGCTGTTCGTGATTCTGGCAATGTGCCTGTTCATTGTCTACCCCTTTTACACCATCATCACGAAGAGCGTTTTTTCCAGCAAGGTTGAGGGCTTGACGCTGTACAACTTCAAGCGGTTCTTCTCAAAGCCCTACTACTACCAGGCGCTGCTGCGCTCCATGGTTGTGTGCTTCTCCACGGTGCTCACCACGACTCTGATCGGCGTCCCCATCGCCTATCTCATTACCCGCTACAACATTCCGGGCAAGAAGATTCTGCACATTTTCATCATCATGAGCCTGATGAGCCCGCCCTTTATCGGCGCATACTCCTGGATCATCCTGCTGGGTCGCGCTGGTCTGCTGGCGAAGCTGTTCGCGAAAATCGGCCTTACCGCGCCCACGATCTATGGGCGGGGCGGCATCATCTTCGTGTTTACCCTGCACCTGTTCCCCTACATCTATCTGTACACCTCCGGTGCCATGAACAGCATTGACAGTTCCCTGGAAGAAGCCTCCGAGAATCTGGGCATGAGCAAGCTCCGCCGCATCTGGACGGTTACGCTTCCCGTGATTCTGCCCTCCATCCTCGCCGGGTGCATCATGGTGTTTATGACCTGCCTGGCTGACTTTGGTACTCCCATGCTTTTGGGCGAGGGCTATACCGTGCTGCCGGTGCTGGTATACAACGAGTACATGTCCGAAAGTGCCACTGACCCCTACATGGCCTCAGCGCTGTCGGTAATCATCGTGTTCTGCTCCCTGGCTATGTTGGGCTTCCAAAAACTGGTGGTGGAGAAACGGAACTACACCATGAGCTCTCTGCGTCCCCCCCAGGAGACTCAGCTCCATGGCTTCAAGCGTTTCCTCGCCTCTCTGCCGATTTACCTTGTGGTGGGTCTGGCGTTCCTGCCCCAGATTGTGGTGATCTGCCAGTCCTTCATCGAGCGGAGCTTCTCCGGCATGATTAAGGGCGTGAACCTCAACAATTATCGCACCATCATGTCCCGTCTGGGTCGGAATATCCGCAACACCTACGTGTTCTCCATCATCGCCATTGTGTTCATCATTGTCATTGGCATTCTGGTGTCCTACATCCTCGTCCGCAAGAAGGGCAAGGTCGCAAGCCTCATCGACACCCTGATCATGTTCCCCTATGTCATTCCCGGTTCCGTCCTCGGCATCGGCCTGATCGTGGCCTTCAACCGCAAGCCTCTGATTCTGGTGGGCACCTCCGCCATCATGATTATCTCCTACATCATCCGAAAGCTCCCCTACACCGTCCGCTCCGGCAGCGCGTTTTTGTACCAGATGGATCCATTCATAGAAGAGGCGTCAATTAACCTGGGCGTATCCCCCATGAAGACTTTCTTCACGGTGACGGCGCGGATGATGCTGCCCGGCATCATGTCCGGCGCGGTGCTCAGCTGGATCACCTGCATCAACGAGCTGTCCAGCTCCATCATGCTCTATTCCGGAAAAACCTCCACCATCGCGGTTGCCATCTACCAGGAGGTCGTGCGCATGAGCGACGGCACCGCCGCGGCGCTTGCCACCATCCTCACCGTAACCACCATCCTCTCGCTGGTGATTGTCTTCCGGGCCACAAAGGGAAAGGTAAAAATCGTCTGATGATCCAAAATATCGTATTTGACATGGGCAACGTCCTGCTCCGCTTTGACAGGGACTTCTTTCTGGATGCCGTGGGCGTTCAGGACTCGGACAGACGGCTGCTTCTGAATAACGTATACCTCAGCGTTGAATGGGCGCGGATGGATCGCGGCTCCATGACAGAGGCCGAGGCAGCGGAGGGTATGTGCCGCCGCCTTCCCCAGCGGCTCCACGAAACAGCTCATCTTCTGGTTGACCGCTGGGATCGCCCGATTCTCCCGGTTCCGGGAATGGAGCAGCTGATTGCCGACCTGAAGCAGGCAGGATACCACGTGTACCTCCTCTCCAACGCCAGCTGCCGCCAGCACGAATACTGGCCCCGGGTGCCCGGCAGCCAGTATTTTGACGGAACGCTGATCTCAGCGGATGTCAAGCTGGTGAAGCCAGAGGCGGAAATCTACCGTCTGCTGTACAAAACCTTCGATCTTGTTCCGGAGGAGTGCCTGTTTATTGACGATTCCACCCAGAATATCGAAGGCGCGGAGCGCACGGGAATGCCCGGCATCGTCTTCCACGGAGACGCGGAGGAGCTGCGCGGGGAGATGAAAGCCCTGGAAATCCATATTCCCTGATATTCAGCCACGGATGCAAAATCTGCATCCGTGGCTCTTTCGTTTCCGGAAATACTCAAACCCGATTCAAAACTTTATATCAGGTTTTGGTATAAAGAAACACCGCACAATGGGAACTGCGGACTTCGGCGGATCCTTTGCCCCTTTATGCGGTGCTGCCCTAAAATTAGCGGTTTACATTTTTCCGAATGCGTGGTAAAATATCCTAGTTAAAGGGGATGTTTCCCCGAAATTTGGCATGGGTTTGGGGGCAGCGTATGAAAGGCATTATTCTCGCCGGCGGTTCCGGTACCCGGCTCTATCCGCTGACAAAGGTCACTTCCAAGCAGCTTCTCCCGGTTTACGACAAGCCCATGATCTACTATCCCCTGTCCACGCTGATGCTGGCGGGGATCCGGGATATTCTGATTATTTCCACCCCGACGGACACACCCCGGTTTCGGGATCTGCTGGGTGACGGCAGTCATTTCGGCATCCACCTGTCCTACGCCATTCAGCCCTCTCCCGACGGCCTTGCCCAGGCCTTTCTGATCGGAGAAGGTTTTATCGGAGACGATGCCTGCGCCATGATTCTGGGCGACAACATCTTTTACGGGAACGGCTTTTCCGATATACTCGCCGAAGCAAGAGCAAAGGCGGAGGCGGGACGGGCAACCATCTTCGGCTACTATGTGCCCGATCCCCAGCGGTTCGGTGTGGTGGAGTTCGATCAAGATGAGAAGGTCATCTCCGTAGAGGAAAAGCCCCTCCATCCCAAGAGCAGCTACGCCATCACCGGCCTTTACTTCTACCCCCGGGGCGTAGCCCGGATGGCAAAGCAGGTGGAAAAATCCCCCAGAGGAGAGCTGGAGATCACTACCCTGAACGATATGTATCTGAAGCAGGGTCTTCTGGACGTGAAGCTGATGGGTCGGGGCTTTGCCTGGCTGGACACCGGAACCATGGAGAGCCTGCTGGAGGCCGCAGAATTCGTCCACATGGTGGAGAAGCGACAGGGCGTCAAAATCTCCGCCCCTGAGGAAATTGCCTTCCGCTTCGGTTGGATCAGCACCCAGCAGCTGCTTTCCTCTGCGGAGCAATATGGCAAGTCCCCCTACGGTCACCACCTGCGCCAGGTCGCAGAGGATAAATTCAAGAGCTTCCTGAAAAAGCAGGACAACCAGTGAGGTCGCGCTATGACGATTCTTGTGACCGGCGGTGCCGGATTCATCGGTGCCAACTTTATCTTCCATATGCTTTCGCAGCACCCGGATTACCGCATCGTATGTCTGGACAAGCTGACCTACGCGGGCAACCTGTCCACGCTGGCCTCCGTGATGGACAACCCCAACTTCCGGTTTGTGAAACTGGACATCTGCGACCGGGCAGGCGTGTACCATCTGTTTGAAGAGGAGCATCCCGACATAGTTGTGAACTTTGCGGCGGAGAGCCACGTTGACCGCTCCATCGAAAACCCCGAGGTGTTCCTGCAGACCAACATCCTGGGCACCCAGGTGCTGATGGATGCCTGCCGGAAATTCGGCATTCGGCGCTTCCACCAGGTCTCCACCGACGAAGTTTACGGTGATCTGCCTCTGGATCGGCCCGACCTGTTCTTTACCGAGCAGACCCCCATCCACACCAGCTCCCCCTACTCTGCCTCCAAGGCCTCCGCCGACCTGCTGGTGCTGGCTTATCACCGCACCTTTGGCCTTCCGGTAACCATCTCCCGGTGCTCCAACAACTACGGCCCCTACCAGTTCCCCGAGAAGCTGATTCCGCTGATGATTGCCAACGCTCTGAACGACAAGCCCCTGCCCGTCTATGGCAAAGGTGAAAACGTCCGGGACTGGCTGTACGTGGAGGATCACTGCAGAGCCATCGACCTGATCCTTCACAAAGGCCGGGAGGGCGAGGTTTACAACATCGGCGGGCACAACGAAATGCGCAACATCGACATTGTGAAGATCATCTGCAAAGCCCTGGGCAAGCACGAGAGCCTGATTACCTTCGTCACCGACCGGAAGGGTCACGACAGACGCTATGCCATCGACCCCGCCAAGATCCACAGCGAGCTGGGTTGGCTGCCGGAGACCAAATTTGAAAGTGGCATCCAGAAAACCATTGCCTGGTATCTGGACAACCGGCAGTGGTGGGAAGCCATTATCTCCGGGGAATATCAGGATTACTACCGGAAAATGTACGCCAAAAGATAAGGAGAACGGATATGGGTCAGATCAAGGTCACAAAATGTCCCATAGAAGGATTGTGTATCATTGAGCCGGCTGTCCATGCTGACAGCCGAGGCTACTTCATGGAGACCTATAACCAAAACGATATGCACGAAGCCGGACTGGACATGGTTTTCGTGCAGGACAATCAGTCCATGAGCACCAGAGGGGTGCTCCGGGGACTGCACACCCAGAAGGCGTATCCCCAGGGCAAATTGGTTCGGGTCATCAAGGGTCGGGTGTTTGACGTGGCCGTTGACCTCCGCCCCGGTTCCGAAACCTACGGGAAATGGTACGGCCTGGAGCTGTCCGAGGGTAACAAGAAGCAGTTCTACGTTCCCCAGGGCTTTGCCCACGGCTTTCTTGTGCTGTCCGATGTGGCAGAATTCTGCTACAAGGTCACCGACTTTTACCACCCCAACGACGAATGGGGCATTGCCTGGAACGACCCCAGGATCGGGATAAAATGGCCGGAGGTAGTGGGTCGCTACCGGGGCAGCGCCAGTGCGGATGGATATACCCTGTCCGACGGAACACCGCTGATACTCAGCGACAAGGATCAGAAGCTGACGCCCCTGTAATACAGGAAGCACGAGGAGTGTACCCACATGATGAACATTGATTACCAATACCTTCGCCCCAAAAAGGCAGAGGCTCTGCGCGCGTGGTATGATGACCCTCTGCAGGTGCGGGAGAATCCCCAGCTGTGGCAGGGGGAGAACGCCACCATCCTGCCCCTGAAACGGGATGCCGGCTTTGGCCTGCTTTTTGGCAAGGGCGGCGTCGTGGACACGAAGGGCAATTATATCGACCTTTCCTGCATCCCGGGCCGGGTTCAGTACGCATACCCCTTTGATCACCCCGAATACCGGGACGAAAAGGTGGTCTACTGCGGGTATCTCGTAGATCACTGGGGGCACTTTCTCATCGAGGGCGTGACCCGACTGTGGTATTTTTTGGAAAACGATCCCACCGTTGACAAGTACGTCTTCTTCCTGGACGAAAACGAGGAACGGGAAATCAAGGGCAACTACCGGGAGTTCCTGCAGCTGCTGCAAATCTGGGACAAGCTGGAAATCATCAACCGCCCCACCACCTACCGGGAGGTCATTGTCCCGGAGCTGGGTCTGCATATGCGCGCGGTCTTTACGCCCAAGCTGCTGGCTGTCTTTGACGCGGTGGCGGAAAACGTTCAGCCCGACCTCAGCTGGGAGACGCCGGAGAAGATCTACTTCAGCCGGAGCCAGTTTCAAAAGAGCAAAGCCTTTGAGTTTGGCTTTGACACCCTGGACAATTTCTTTGCCAAAAACGGCTATACCATTCTGTATCCGGAAAAAGTACCCCTGAGCCGGATGATCCACTACATCCGCCACGCTGAAGTTGTGGCCTCCCTGTCCGGATCCCTGCCCCACAATATGCTCTTTGCCAAGCCGGGTCAGAAGGTGGAAATCGTGGAGCGGCTGGTCATCAGCGATGACAACCAGACCGACGTAAACCGGATGCGCCAGCTGCGGGTCACCTATATCGACGCCAGCATCCCCATCTATCCCGTGGACTTTGTCGGCCCCATTATCATGGGCTATACTGACTGCCTCCAGCGCTTTGCCTCCGACAACGGCTATGAGGCCCCGGATCAGCAATATCTGACCAAAGCCCATGACAAGCGGTGCTTTGTCAGATACATGAAGGCCTATGAGGATTTGTACAACTACAACTGGTTCATGGCGGACTGGTACGCTCCCTTCGCCCCGTCGCTGTATGAGGGCTTTCAGGCGGGGCTTGCGTACTTCGGGGATTACCTCAACCGCAAGCGTCCCTACCGCTGGTATCACTATTTTGAATTCCACTACTGGAAGCAGTTTGTCAAGCGGATTCTGAAAAAGCTGCGGGGCTGAACCGAAATAATACTTGCTGAAAGGAAGCAATGCATATGTCTACGATTCAAGTGCTGAAGCCCAAGTTCCATATAGACGAGTGTCTGGAACAGGTGCGGGAGTGCCTGGAAAAGGGCTGGACAGGCTCCGGCTTCAAAACCGTCGAGTTTGAGGCCAAGTGGAAGGAATACACCGGGCACAAAAACGCCTGCTACCTCAACTCCAACACCGCCGGTCTGCACCTGGCTGTGAACATTCTCAAGCGCCGCTACGGCTGGCAGGACGGAGACGAGATCATCTCCACCCCCATCACCTTTGTCTCCACCAACCACGCCATCCTATATGAAAATCTGAAGCCCTGCTTTGCCGACGTGGACGAATATCTGTGCCTGGATCCGGCGGATGTGGAGAAGAAAATCAACGACAAGACCCGGGCAGTCATGTTTGTAGGCTACGGTGGACGGGTCGGTCAGCTGGATAAGATCATCGCACTGTGCAAAAAGCACGGTCTGCGCCTGATTCTGGACGCCGCCCATATGTCCGGCACCCGGGTCAACGGTGTCGTCCCCGGCACCTGGGACGGGGTTGACGTGGCGGTATACTCCTTCCAGGCGGTGAAGAATCTGCCTACCGGCGACAGCGGCATGATCTGCTTTGCCAATCCGGAGCTGGACGCCCAATGCCGTATGGTCTCCTGGATGGGCATCAACAAGGACACCTACGCCCGCACCGGCAGTGAGGGTACTTACAAGTGGAACTACGGTGTGGACTACCTGGGCTATAAATACAACGGCAACGCCATTATGGCTGGCATTGCCCTGGCCCAGCTGCCCTACCTGGACGAGGAAAACGCCCGCCGCCGGGAGATTGCCGCCATGTATGACAGAGCCTTTTCCGCCAATCCCAAGATTCAGATCATCGGCGCTCCCCACGCCGACGAATGCTCCTACCACATCTATGAGATCGCCGTCCCGGATCGGGAGGCGCTTTTGTCGGAGCTGGCGAAAAACGATATTTACGGCGGTGTCCATTACCGGGACAACACCGAGTTCTCCATGTACACCTACGCCCAGGGCACCTGCCCCCATGCCCACGCGATCTCCCAGCACCTCATCACCATGCCCCTGCACCTGTACCTGACGGACGAAGACGTAGAAAAGATCATCCGGGTGGTCAATGACTTTGTAAAATAACCAACTATGCGCCTCTCCGGAAATGCCGGAGAGGCGCGCATAAAACAGGCTCCGGGAAATTCCCGGAGCCTGTTTTGCATCACTCTTTGTTGGCCTTCTCAGCCTTCTTGGCAGCCTTTGCCTTGGCCTTGGCCTCCTGAGCCTTCTTGGCCTCCGCTTTTGCGGCTTCTGCGGCGGTCTCGTTGGAGGAAATGGACCACTTCTCCAGCTCCATACGAACCTGGTCAGCGCCGGTCTCGATCACGATGCGGCTTTCCTTCACGTCCACGACAGTGCCCACAATGCCGCCGATGGTGGTGATCTTGTCACCCTTCTTCACGGCGTTGCGCATCTGCTCGGCTTCCTTCTTCCGCTTATTCTCAGGGCGAATCAGCATGAAGTAGAAGATGGCGATCATCAGAACCAGCATGATCAGAGTGCTGCCCATGCCGGCGGAACCGCTGCTAGTCAAAACAGTCATTGGAAAAACTCCTTTTGTATAATTTCCATTCTATTATACCATTGATTGCGTAAATTGCAAGAGCTTCCTTAAGGAAACTCTGAACAAATCGTCTGCGGCTGAGCGGTGAATCTTTTGCCGTCAGTTCTTGCCGACTTATTCAGAGCTTCCTTAGATTCTTCTTGCCAGTTTTTCGGAATACTCCCGCCGGAATTCGGCAAAACGTCCCTCGTCCAGCGCCTGGCGGATTTTCTCCATCAATTTATTGTAAAAATACAGGTTGTGCATCACGCCCAGGCGCATCGCCAGCATTTCCTCGGAAATAAACAGGTGACGAAGATACGCCCGGGAGTAGCGGCGGCAGACGGGGCAGTCGCACTGGGGGTCGATGGGACTGTCGTCGGTGATATACTTGGCGTTTTTCAGATTGATGGCGCCCTCCCAGGTAAATAGCCGGGCGTGGCGGGCGTTCCGGGCGGGCATCACGCAGTCGAAGAAGTCCACGCCCCGGGCAACCGCCTCGATGATGTTGGTGGGAGTGCCCACGCCCATGAGGTAGCGGGTCTTGTTCACGGGCATATGCTCTTCCACAGCCTCGATGATGTCGTACATTTCCTCCGCCGTCTCCCCCACCGCCAGGCCGCCGATGGCATAGCCGGGGAGATCAAGCTCGGCAATGCGCTTCATGTGCTCTACCCGGATGTCGGCGTAGGTGCCGCCCTGGTTGATGCCCCAGAGCATCTGCTCCCGGTTCACCGTATCCGGCAGAGCGTTTAGGCGGGCGTTCTCCGCCTTACAGCGCACCAGCCACCGGTAGGTTCTGTCCACGCTTTGCTGAACATAGTCCCGGGGCGATGGGTTCTCGATGCACTCGTCAAAGGCCATGCAGATGTCGCTGCCCAGATTGGACTGGATCCGCATACTTTCCTCCGGCCCCATGAAGATCTTGTGACCGTCGATGTGGGAGGCGAAATACACCCCCTCCTCCTTGATTTTCCGCAGAGAGGACAGGCTGAACACCTGAAATCCGCCGGAATCCGTGAGAATAGGGCCGTCCCAGGTCATGAATTTGTGCAGGCCGCCCATCTGCCGCACCACCGCATCCGTGGGGCGCAGATGCAGATGGTAGGTGTTGGAAAGCTCCACCTGGCAGCCAATGTCCTTCAAATCCTTGGCGCTGAGCGCGCCCTTAATCGCGCCCTGGGTGCCCACGTTCATGAACACCGGGGTCTGGACAGTGCCGTGGGCGCAGGTAAATTCTCCCCGGCGGGCCTTGCCTTCCGTTTTCTTCAGTTCAAACATGGCTGCTTCTCCTTGTCGTTTCTGTCCATTTTGTTCCTCACGCAAGGAACATGGCATCACCAAAGGAGAAAAACCGGTATTTCTCCTTCACCGCCTCCGCGTAGGCGTTCAGTACGTGTTCCCGACCGGCAAAGGCAGACACCAGCATCACCAGAGTGCTCTCCGGAAGGTGGAAGTTGGTGATCAGGCCGTCCATGGCTTTGAATGTATAACCGGGGTATATGAAAATGTCCGTCCACTTACTTTTTGCCTCGAAGGTGCCGTCGTCGTTCACCAGGGATTCCAGCGTCCGGCAGGAAGTGGTGCCCACGCAGATGATCCGTCCTCCGTTTCGCTTCGTCTCGTTCAGTATGCTCGCGGTCTCAGCGTTCATCATGCAAAGCTCCGAATGCATATGATGGTCGGTCACTTCCTCCGCCTTCACCGGGCGGAAGGTGCCAAGACCCACATGGAGGGTCACAAAGGCTTCGTTTACGCCCTTTTCTCGGATCTTCTCCAACAATTCTTGGGTAAAATGCAGGCCCGCCGTGGGTGCGGCGGCAGAGCCGACTTCCCGGGAATAGACGGTCTGATACCGCTCCTGATCCTGCAGCTCTTCCTTGATGTAAGGCGGCAGAGGCATTTTGCCCAGGCGCTCCAGCACCTCCAGGAAGATGCCCTCGTACCGGAATTCCACCACCCGGTTGCCGTCCTCCCGAACCTCCCGGACAACGCCCGTCAGTTCTCCGTCGCCAAAGATCACCTCGCTGCCAACCTGCATTTTACGTCCGGGCTTGCAAAGGCATTCCCAGCGCTTGTCCCCCAGATCCCGCAGCAGCAGCACCTCCACCGCGCCGCCGGTGGGACGGTGTCCCAGAAGCCTTGCAGGCAGCACCCGGGAATCGTTCATCACCAGGCAGTCGCCGGGATTCAGATAGTCGATGATGTCGTAAAAATGCTTATGCTGGATCTGGCCGGTTTCCCGGTTCAGAACCATCAGCCGGGAGCCGTCCCGGCGCTCCAGGGGCGTCTGGGCGATCAGCTTTTCCGGCAGATCATACCAAAAATCATGTGTTTTCATGGATTTTCCTCCGTCTGGTCTATCCACACAGTATAGCCCATTTTTTCCCGTTTTGCAACAGACAAAATGCCGCTTTCCGGCATAGACTGGCGTGGAGGTATCAGTGTATGAAAAAACCGTTCTTTACCGGAGCCTGCACGGCTCTCGTCACCCCGTTTTTAGACGGGAAAATCAACTATCCCATGCTGCAGCAGCTGCTGCGGCGGCAGATGGACGCGGGCATCGAAGCCGTGGTGATCTGTGGCACCACCGGGGAATCCGCCACCCTGACGGACTGTGAAAAGCTGGAGCTGTTCCGCCGGGCAAAACAGTACGTAGGCGCGGGCTGCCGCATCATCGCCGGAACTGGCTCCAACTGCACCGAGCACGCGGCGGCGCTGAGCCGGGCGGCGGAGGAAGCGGGGGCGGACGCCCTACTGGTGGTCAGTCCCTACTACAACAAGGCGACCCCGGAGGGTCTGGTCGCCCACTACAGTGCTGTTGCCGGAGCGGTACATATCCCGGTCATCGCCTACAACGTCCCCTCCCGCACCGGCGTGGACATTCCCGTGGAGGTTTATGGTCAGCTCTCCCGGATTCCCAACCTGGCGGGAGTGAAAGAGGCGTCCACGAGCATATCCAAAATCGCCAAGATTCGCGCCGCCTGCCCGGACTTCCCCATTTGGAGCGGCAATGACGATCAGGCGGTAGCGGTGATGGCTCTGGGAGGCCAGGGGGTCATTTCGGTGCTGTCTAACGTAGCCCCGGTGGAGACCCAGGCCATGGCTCAGGCGGCGCTGGCAGGAGACTTCGACACCGCCGCCGCGCTGCAAGCGGAGCTTCTGCCCCTCATCGAGCTGCTGTTCTGCGAGGTCAACCCCATTCCCGTGAAGGCCGCCATGCAGCTCATCGGCTACGACTGCGGCGGCTGCCGCCTGCCCCTGACACCCATGAGCAGCGAGAATCTGGAAAAGCTGAAAAGCTGTCTTTTGTAACGGTAAGCGCCGCCCTCCCGGGCGGCGCTGAAATTATACCTTTTTCTGCATCTCAATACTGCGGATGGTGAAGCCGCACTTTTCGTAGAAGGCAACGGCAGCGTCGTTCTGGGGGTACACCTCCAGTTGCAAATCCGTACAGCCAAAGGCTCTGGCAAGGGCGTGAATGTCGCCCATCATCTCCGTGCCAATGCCCTGATTGCGCAGACTCTCCTCCACAGCAATTTCGTCGATACACATGACCTTCCGTTTCACCATGCCAGGCCAGTCGTAGCTGCGCAGCTTCACGCTGACGTAACCCACAATCACGCCGCCAAGTCGGGCAACGTACAGCGACCGCTCCCGCACCGCCTCCCGGAAGCGCTCCTCGGGGTATAGCGCCTCCGGCATTTCATAAATATCCGGCCGCCAGGCAACGTGCATGGCGTGCACCTGACGGGCAAGGTTGTTTACTTCCTCCCGGTCAGCATCCACCGCCAGCTCCAGCATCAGCCCAGCACCGCCTTGTGGAAAACCTTCTTGCCCTTGCGGATCTTCACGCCCTTTTTCAGCATCTGCTCCGTAACGGCAAAGGTCGCAGTGGGCACCTTCTCGTCGTCCACGAACACACCGCCCTGCTCCACCAGCCGCCGGGCTTCCTTGTTGGAGGATGCCAGGCCGCAGGCCACCATGAGGTTCAGAATGCCGATCTGGCCATCCGTCAGCTTCTCGGGGGCAATGGCAGTGGTGGGCATATTGGCGTCGTCGCCGCCGCCCACAAACAGCGCCTTGGCGGCAGCCTGAGCTTTTTGCGCCTCCTCCTCGCCATGCACCAGCTTGGTCAGCTCAAAGGCCAGAATCTCCTTGGCCTCGTTGAGCTTGGCATCCTTCCAGTCTGCCATTTCGTCGATCTGCTCCAGTGGAAGGAATGTCAGCATCCGGATGCACTTCATCACGTCGGCATCGGCTACATTGCGCCAGTACTGATAGAATTCAAAGGGCGAGGTCTTGTTGGGATCCAGCCATACAGCGCCCTTCTCGGTTTTACCCATTTTCTTGCCCTCGGAATTGAGAAGCAGCGTGATGGTCATGGCGTTGGCATCCTTGCCCAGCTTCCGGCGAATCAGCTCCGTGCCGCCCAGCATATTGCTCCACTGATCGTTGCCGCCAAACTGCAGATTGCAGCCATAGGTCTGGAACAGGTGGTAAAAGTCGTAGGACTGCATGATCATGTAGTTGAATTCCAGGAAGGACAGTCCCCGCTCCATGCGCTGCTTGTAACACTCGGCCCGGAGCATATTATTGACGGAGAAGCAGGCGCCTACCTCCCGGAGCACGTCTACATAGTTGAGATCCAGCAGCCAGTCGGCGTTGTTCACCATCAGAGCCTTGTCCTCGCCGAACTCAATAAAACGCGCCATCTGCTTTTTGAAGCAGGCACAGTTGTGGTCGATTTCCTCTCGGGTCATCATTCTGCGCATATCCGTCTTGCCGGAAGGATCGCCGATCATTGCCGTGCCGCCGCCGATCAGGGCAATGGGCTTGTTTCCCGCCATCTGCAGGCGCTTCATCAGGCACAGCGCCATGAAGTGACCCACGTGGAGGGAATCCGCTGTGGGGTCAAAGCCAATGTAAAAGGTCGCCTTGCCATTGTCGATCAGGTCTCGCACCTGATCCTCGTCGGTCACCTGGGCAATCAGGCCCCGGGCAACCAGCTCGTCGTACAGTTTCATTTTCATTTCTTCCTTTCTCATTGCACTGCGTCGCGGCTGACGAAAGTGGTCAGCGCCGCCCGCAGGAGATTGACGTTGGTCTGTTCTAAAACGGTGTCTTTTTTGGTGTGTATCCGGCTTAAATACAGTCCGAGTTTCCCCTTTCGCAGAGCGCAGATGCCCACACCGTAAGGGAAATTCGCCTGATCCGAGGGGTAGACGGAAAAGCCCTTTTCCCGCACCAGAATGGATTTTTCCCCGAAGTAGCCGCAGGCGCGGTAGAGGGCGGTCAGCTTTTTCCGGTCTTTTTTCAGTTTTTTCGTGGGGAACAGGGTGATGTGGTCGCCGTCGCCCACGCAGTCCAGGTTCAGCACAATCTGGGAATCCGTTGCCGTTTTGTGGGTCTTTCGGTAGGCGGCGGAGCCGATCAGTCCCGCCTCCTCCAGGTCAAACAGGACAAAGCAGACCTTGCTTCTCTGGTTTTCCGGCAGGGTGCGGGCGATTTCCAGCAGCGTCACCACACCGGAGGTATTGTCGTTGGCGTTCGTCGGGTTTGCCGGCCCCGCCAGCATCCCTGCAATGGTGGCAATGAGCAGCCCGTACCAGACGAGGAAGCCCACCTCCGGGTTTCCGGTCACCAGACCCACCGCGATTCCCGGTAGCAGGGAGGCCAGAAGCATGACCGCTGTCATCAGCAGCTGGTACAGGAGAAACACGGCAAAATTGCAGGGAGTGATATAATTGGGAAAGGGCAGCCGGGCGCAGGTGTCATAGTGGGCGGTTATCAGATATTCCGCCGTCTCCGGGTCGCCGATTACCAGGTTTTGGCTGCCAAAGCCGCCCTTCTCCGCCCGGCTTTCATAGCCCAGTGTGCCCACATAGGCTGCCACGGCATCCCGGAATGCCTGCTTCTGGTGCTTGTTCTTCCGCACGGGAAACAGAGTCAGGATGTCCACAGGCCTTTCCAGCATTCTTCCTTCCTCCCTTCATAAAAAAACGCCCTCCATCCCCTTGGGGACAGAGGGCGCAGAAGCTACGCGGTACCACCTCTATTCGGCATTGCCTCACGGCAAATGCCCTCACGGCGTCCAGCAACGCCTTTCGCTCTATCGGGCGAACCCGTCCTCTCCTACTTTGCGTTCAAAGAGGCCACTCCGGGAGGTATT
Organism: Bacillota bacterium; assembly: GCA_029100605.1. Taxonomy (GTDB): domain Bacteria; phylum Bacillota; class Clostridia; order Oscillospirales; family Oscillospiraceae; genus Faecousia. Next base: position 51,033 of record JAQXPK010000077.1, read on the forward strand.
TGGGCGCTGATTCCCTCTGCCTCGCACCAACCGGCAGCTCTCTGGGAGAATGGGGCGCTTACTTCTTCCCTTCACCGTGTTAACGGTGTTATCCTAACAAAAGGAAGGCGGTTTGTCAAGGGTAAACCCGCAGAAATTCTTCGCAGACCACCGGCATATCCTCGTCAAAGGTCAGACCGTCGGCATTCATTTCCTGGGTAAAGAACTCCCGGTGAATCTGCCGCCAGTAGTTGAGGCTCCGGTCGCCCTCGCCTTCTTTGTAGGCGTGCTCGGCGCTGACCTCCCGGAAGGGGCGGCTGTAGACCTTCGTCGTGCGGATGATGCAGACGGCCTCGTCACGGGTGTTCAGAATGACGCTGTAGCTTCCCTCCTGGGGAAGCATCTGCCCCTCCTGCACATAAAGAGGGTAGGCAGAGGCCGTGGCGGTCTTGGTGCCCGCCAGGACAAGCTCTGCCAGCTTATCCGGTGCGCCGCCAAACCGCCAGGCCTCATAATGCCCGGTGATCTTCTCTTTCTGGACGAAATGATCCCACATTTCCTGTGCGTTCACAGTTGGTTCCTCTTTTCGATTTCGGATCCGCAGAGCATTTCCTCCGCGCTTTTCAGGGTGGTCTCGGTAATCACCGTGCCGCCGATGATTCTGGCCAGTTCCCGCTTTCTGCCCTCCCAGTCCAGAGGCGTAACGGCGGTATAGGTTCGCCCGCCCCGCTCGGATTTGGAAATCAGCAGATGATGGTCTGCCAGCGCCGCCAGCTGGGGCAGATGGGTGACGCACAGCACCTGCTTGTGAGCCGCCACACTGCGCAGCTTCTCCGCCACCTTCTGGGCGGCTCGTCCGGAAACGCCGGTGTCCACTTCGTCAAAGATCAGGGTCGAAACCCGATCCTTTTCCGCCAGCACGTTTTTCATCGCCAGCATGATTCTCGCCAGCTCGCCGCCGGAGGCCACCTTGCTCATGGGTTTTAATGCCTCGCCGGCATTGGCGGACATATAAAACGCCACGGCGTCCGCGCCGGTGGGGGACAGCTCCTGCTCCTGAAACACGCAGGAGAACTGCACCCGGGGCATATCCAACTGGGTCAGTTCTGATAAAATTCGCTTGGACATGGCCTCCGCCGCCGCTTTCCGGTTCTCCCGGAGAGCAAACGCCGCATCCCAGGCGGCCTTCTCCGCCTTTTGCAGCTTCCCTTTCAGCCGCTCCAGGTGGTCGTCAGCAAACTCCATGTCGTCCAGCTCATTTCTGGCTTTTTCCAGGTACGTAAGGATTTCCTCACAGTCCGCGCCGTACTTCCGGCGCAGCTTGTGAATCACGTCCAACCGGGACTCGATCTGCTCCAGCTCGTCGGCGGAATAGCTTAGATTGTCCCGGGCGTCACGCACCTCCTCGGCGGCATCCTGCACCTGATACATGAGGTCGGAGACCCGGTCATGCAGGGCGCTGAAGCTGTCGCTGAACCGGCTTAAGCGAGCCAGGGCGTACTCCGCCTGGGCCAGCAAGCCCGCAGCGCCGTCGGTATCCTCGCCGCCGTAAAGGCACTCGACCGCAGTCTCCATTCCGTTGCTCAGCTTCTCCGCATTTTGCAAAATCTTCCGGCGTTCTTCCAGCTGGGTGTCCTCCCCCGGCTCCAGCTCCGCCTTTTCGATTTCAGCGATCTGGTATTTCAGGGTCTCCATGCGCCGCAGCTTCTCCCCCTCGTCCATGGTCAGCCGGTCGATCTCCCGGCGGAGCTTGGCAACCGCCTCGTATTTTTCCCCATAATCCGCCCGCAGCGCCTGGTTGTCCGCAAAGGCATCCAGGAAGGAAAGGTGGTTGGCTTCATCAAAGAGGGAGGCCGAATCGTGCTGCCCATGGATGTTAATCAGCTGAATACCCAGCTTGCGCAGAATGGACACGGTGACGAGACTGCCGTTGACCCGGCAGACGTTCTTGCCGTCCAGGTAGATTTCCCGCTGGACAACCGTTTCGGAATCGTACTCCACGCCGTTTTCGGCAAACCAGCTTAGCTCCGGAACGTCGGTAAACACCGCCCGGACGGCGGCCTTCCCCGCTCCGGTGCGGATCATGTCCCGGTACGCCCGTTCCCCCAGAATCGCGGAAATAGCGTCAATGACAATGGATTTGCCCGCGCCGGTTTCGCCGGTTAGGACGGTAAAGCCCTGGTCAAAGGAAATATCCGCGCTCTCAATGACCGCGATATTCTCGATATGCAGAAGGCTCAGCACGGAAAAGACCCCTTTCAGCCCTTGGTAAGGCCCTTGATTTCCCCGCAGAAGGCGGCGGCGGAATTGGCATCCCGCATAATGACCACCACGGTATCGTCACCGGCCAGGGTGCCCAGCACCACGCTCATCTTCATGGCGTCCACCGCAGAGGCCGCCGCGTTGGCAAGGCCGGGCATTGTGTGAATGACCACAATGTTCTGGGCATAGTCAAAGTTTGTGACACACTCCCGGAAAATGGTGTTTAACCGCCCGGAGAAGGCGCCGGGTACCTCTCGTGCCGCCGTTGTATAGCGATAGGTGCCAAAGCTGGTCAGTTCCTTGACAATCCGCAGCTCCTTGATGTCCCGGGAGATGGTAGCCTGGGTGCTGTTAAAGCCGGCCTGCTGCAGCAGCTGTAGCAGCTGTTCCTGGGTTTCCACATTGGTGGTGGAGATGATCTCCATGATTTTTGCCTGTCGTTTCGATTTCAAACCGGTCACCTCTTACGCGTTCCTGAATTTTCCGTTGACCACATCATAGAAACTGCGATCCTTCAGCCGAACCAGCCGGGTTTCCAGATGGGATTTTTGAATGGTCACCACATCCCCCATGTTCAGCCGGAAAGCCCGTCCGCCATCCACGGAGACGTAGGCGTTGCGTCGGGCGTTACGCACCATTTCCACGGTGACAACCCGCTTGTCCGACGCCACAATGCTCCGGCTGCCCACCTCGTGGGAGCAGATGGGCGTGATGATGATATTGCTGGCCTCCGGCTCCACAATAGGGCCGCCGGCGGAGAGATTGTAGGCGGTGGAGCCGGTGGGGGTCGCCACGATCACGCCGTCGCCGCCGCATTCCATGGCCTGCACGCCGTCGCATTTCACGTTCAGGTGGACAATCCGGGCAATGGCACCCTTGGTAATCACCGCGTCATTCAGGCAGATGTCGTGAAAGAGAATCTCCCGATCCCGCTGAACGGTCACATCCAGCATCATCCGGCTGTCGAAGGTATACGCCCCGGTCGCCAGCAGCGCCAGCTTATCCAGCTCCGTGCTTTCCAGCTCCGCCATGAAGCCCATGGTTCCGATGTTCACGCCCAAAAGCGGAACGCCCTTTCGGGTAGCCGCCTTCGCCATGTGCAAAATGGTGCCGTCACCGCCGAAACAGATCACCAATTCCGCGTTGGGCAGCTCCCGATCCAGCCGGGAAAAGCGAAGATCCTTGGGCAGCTCATAGCTGCGATCCACCTCGAAGGGCAGACATAGCCTGGGCTGAATGCCCGCGTTTTTCAACACCTGCAGCGCGGTGCGCATGGTTTGGAAATTCCGATCCCGGTAGGGATTGGGGGTCAAAATGATATTTTTCATAAATTTTCCCCCTTGTCCAGTGCCTGATGCGCCTGCTCTACCACTTTGGCGGTATCCGGGTGGACCCCCGGTTCCCCATCCAGGCTCAGATGAGCCAAAAATTCAATATTTCCCTCCGGCCCCTTGACGGGGGAGAAGGTCAGCCCCCGGATCTGGAAGCTCAGTTCGTCCGCCAGAGCGACAAAATTGTCCAGCACCTCTTTGTGGGTGGCCTTTTCCCGGACAACGCCCTTCTTGCCCACCTTGTCCTTCCCCGCCTCAAACTGAGGCTTGATCAGGCAGAGCACCTGCCCTGTTGGCTTCAGAAGGGTTTTGATCACAGGCAGTACCAGCTTCAGGGAGATGAAGCTGACATCCACAACGGAGAGGTCAAGCGCCTCCCCCAGCTGCTCCGGGGTGACAAACCGGATATTGGTGCGCTCCATCACCACAACTCTCGGGTCGGAGCGAATCTTCCAATCCAGCTGACCGTAGCCCACATCGATGGCAAAGACCCTTTTTGCCCCCTGCTGCAATAGGCAATCCGTAAAGCCGCCGGTGGACGCGCCGGAATCGCTGCACACGAAGCCCTCCGGCTTCACTCCGAAATCCCGCAGTGCCTTTTCCAGCTTCAGCCCGCCCCGGCTGACATAGGGGCAAGCCGCCCCCCGCACCTCGATGTCCACCGTTTCCTCGAAGGAGACGCCGGGCTTGTCGGCCTTCTGTCCGTCCACATACACCAGTCCGCTCATAATGATGGCCTGGGCCTTGGAGCGACTGTCCGCCAGATTCCGTTCCGTGAGCAGAACATCCAGTCTCTTCTTTACCTTCACTTAGGACAGCACCTCCCGGGTAAACTTTGCAATGGACGCTCCGTCCAGACCATAGTGCTTGTACAGTTCCTTCACAGAGCCGTGGGTCACAAAATCCGTGCCCAGATCCACGCCGTATACCCGGCAGTCCGGGCGGATCTTCCCCAGCTCCCAGGCCAGAGCCTCCCGGATTCCGGAGCCGCTGCATACCTCCTCCGCAACCACAATGCGGTGATTCGCAGGCAGAAGCGCCGCGATTTCCCGAACCGGCAGGGCGGACAATGTCATAAGCCGCAGCACCGTCGCTTCCACGCCCTGTCTGGCGAGAAGCGCCGCCGCTTCCAGCACGTTGTCCAGCATGGAGCCGTAGGTGATCAGCGTCACATCCGCGCCCCGGCGGTGGCAGCTGAGAAGTCCCTCGGTTTCCACACGCGCCCCGGGCTGCCAGGCGGACGCCCGGTAGCTTCCCTCGCCGCCCCGGGGATAGCGAATGGCAACGGGGCCGTCGTAGCTTTTCGCCGCCCAACGCAGCATATCCCGCTGCTCGGCAAAGCTGCCAGGGGCGAGGATCAACATACCCGGCACCTGCCGCAAAAAGCCCACGTCAAATACGCCGTGGTGGGTGGCTCCGTCGTCACCCACCAACCCAGCCCGGTCAACGGCAAGAATCACGTGTAGATGGAGCAGGGCAATATCCTGCATGATCTGGTCGTAGCCTCTCTGGAGGAAGGTGGAGTACAGCGCCGCCACCGGCACCATGCCCTGTTTGGCAAGTCCCCCCGCCATGGAGACGGCGTGCTCCTCGGCAATGCCCACGTCAAAAAAGCGCTCCGGGTACTGCCGCATGAAGGGGAGCAGTCCGGTTCCGCCGGGCATGGCGGCGGTGATGGCGCAGAGCCTGTCGTCCTCCGCCGCCAGCTCCACCATCGCGTCCCCAAAGGAATCGGAGTAGGTTCTGACCTTTGGCCCCAGCTTTTTTCCGGTCTCCGGGTCGAATTTTCCAATGCCGTGGAATTTTGCCGGATCCTCCTCGGCGAACCGGTAGCCCTTGCCCTTCTTGGTCACCACGTGCACCAGCACCGGCTCCTGCAGATCCCGGGCGGCGGTGAGAAGGGAAATCAGCCCCGGCAGATCATGGCCGTCGGCAGGCCCCAGGTAGGTGAAGCCCATGTTCTCAAACATGGTAGCAGGCAGCAGCAGCCGCTTCACCCGGTTCTTCAGGTGACTGGTCATGCGGTATATCGTCTTGCCGCCGGGGATTTTCTTCATAATCTCCCGATAGCGGCGCTTGGCCTTCAGGTAGTGCCCGCTGGAACGCAGCCGGGACAAATGTCTGGACATACCACCCACGTTTTTGCCAATGGACATCTCGTTGTCGTTGAGGATGATGACCATGGGTTCGCCGCTGACGGCGGCATTATTCAGCCCTTCATAGGCCATGCCGCCGGTGCAGGCGCCGTCGCCGATAAGGGCAACCACATTGTAATTTTGATGCAGCAGCGTCCTCGCCCGAGCCATGCCCAGGGCGATAGACACGGAGCTGGAGGCATGACCCGCCACGAAAGCGTCGGTGTCGCTTTCCGAGGGCTTGGGGAAACCGGAGATTCCGCCGAATTGCCGAAGATGCGCAAAGTCCGCCTGGCGGCCGGTCAGCAGCTTATGCACATAAGACTGATGCCCCACATCGAAAACCAGGCGGTCTACACTTGTATTGAAAACGGTCTCGATTGCCACGCTCAACTCCACGACACCCAGATTTCCGGCGAGATGCCCGCCGGTTTTGGACACGCTGGAAATCAGAAATGCCCGGATCTCTTCGCAGAGCTGGGTTCTTTCCTGTTCACTGAGCGCCACAAGGTCGTCGTGGCCGCTTACTCTCTGTAAAATGCTCACGCTTGACACAACCTAACGTTATTTTTTCTTTCTCCCGCCGCTGACGGCGTGGATCACCCTGCCAACCAAATGCACAATCTCCGTACAGGAGCCAACGGCAACGGTTTTGCCAATGGCCTTGCCTCCCACGGTCAGACCCGCGACCAGAGCGGACATCGCCAGGGAAACGCCCCTGGGCCAGCCGACCTCCACGTTGGACAGGATCAGTCCGGCAATGGTGGCGGAAGCGCTGCCGGAGACGACGCCGCAGATGTCTCCCACCACGTCGTTGCAGATGGAGCTGACCCTCTCGGCGTTGCGCAGAAGCCGGATGGCCTCCTGGGCGCCGGGCACCTTCCGCGCCGCCATGGAGTGGAAGGGTTTCTCATCCGCCGAGGCCACCGCCATGCCGATTATATCAAACACAATTCCCAGAAACACAATCGCCAGCAGGATTAGAAAGGCGGCAATGATATTGCTGCCTTCCATCACCGCGTCCGACACCAGGGATATGGCACCGGAAATGGCAATGGTTGCAAAAAAAACGGTGACGACCCAGCGGATCGTCTTGCGCCGCTCCCGTTGAGCGGCGGCAGGATCGGTTTTCGCCACGAAAACAGTCTCCTTCTGATATTTTGAATGTGCTTATCGGGATACCGAAGCAAAGGGGTAAATTGGAGTTTGCGGGGATACCCCCGCGGGCAAGGCGTGCCCAGGTGGTTTACAGTCGCTACGCCATTGGGCACCGCTCGGTTCGTTTCATGGTACCAAATTGCAGTTTGGCGCACTGGTGCGGCAGCACCCTTGGCTCTCCCTTTGGGAGAGCTGTCACCACAGGTGACTGAGAGGGTATCTCGGTACAGCGTACCCTCTCCGTCAAAAATCGAAGATTTTTGCCACCTCTCCCATAGGGAGAGGCAAGGCGACTCGCCGCCACGCTGCAATTTTCCTAACAGCTAAGTTAAGCTGGTATGCACATTTTTGAAAAACGGTGACAGGCAGAGTAAATCTTACGGCTTAGGTCGGGTTGTTTTTCACCGGATGGAACCTGCCGTTGCCGCACAGGCCGTTTCCATTTCATCCCTCCGCCCAAGTGTTGCCATGATAATGGGTACCCGATTGCCACTTAGTCCGTACTGCAATCCCCCGCCTGCCCTTTTACGACAGCCTAGGTGTTTTCCACAGCGGAATGGTCCATAGTCTTAGCCTCTTTTGCAAGAATGGTTTCCAGAAGCGATAACGGCAGCGGCTATGGCCATAGCCGCCGGCAGTCTGGTCTTCTTTTCCCTCATGCTCACTCAAGGCAGGCTACGCTGCACGCAGCACACGATTCTGTGCACCACCTTGCAGGTTCATACCTGATTCGTACGCGATCGGACCCCTCCCGGGGCTTCAGCCGTCGTCGCACAAGCTTCAAGTCTCCGCGGAAGCCGGGTCGTATGCGCCATGCCATTGGCGCGCGCCCGGGATCCTTAACCCCCAGCATCCACCCGAAACTGGGCGTAACAAGCAGACACCAGGGACTTCATCGATGTGCCCTTCAAAGGATTTTTAGGCCCTTCCTGGAAGATGGTCACTCCGACTAGGATACTGCACCGTTTCCACATATTTTAGCATACTTTCGATGCATATACAAGTATTTTTTCAATCGCTGTATATTTCTTTTCTGTTTATTCACAAATTGGCTTCCCTGCGGACGAACCATTCGTCCACAATATCTCCGTGGGTAACGGCGATTTCGATACCGGGTATTTCCTCCCGGCTGAAAAAGCGCAGCTCCTTGGATTCGCTGCTGATGCGCATGACCGGTTCCTCCGCAAGCTCCAGGGCATACACCACAATCACCATCCGCCAGATACTGCCGTCCCGGAAGGCGGCGATCCTGCCCGGGTTGTCGTACACCGCCAGCTTCCGAAACCGCTCCTTGGGAATCCGCAGGCCCAATTCCTCGTAGGTTTCCCGGGCGATGGCCTCCCGACCGGTCTCCCATTTTTTGCAGCCGCCGCCAACCAGCCCCCAGATATCGGAGTCCCGCCTCTTTTCCAGCAGCAGCCGCCCCTGGCAGGTGATAATGGCGTTGGCTCCCAGATGGGCGGGCATGGTGGTTTTCGGTGCGTCCTTTGGATCGCAGTTGTAAAAGGTAACGATTGCCATAGTGGTTCCTCCCCGGTGAAATCCATGCCGAATCCGGCGGTTCCCGCAAAGGGTAGATACCATTTGTCCGTGAAACAGGCACCGCAATTCAGCATTTTGCATTTTCAAGTCTACATCATTTTCCTTCCGATTTCCACCCTAAAAATCCCTGTGCACCGGTTTTGTCCCCCCGGTTCGGCGCTCCCGGCTCAGCTCCCGCCACCACGGCTTCCCCCTCTCGTTTCCTGTATTATAGTATATTTGTTCGATTATTGCAAGCGGAATTTAGTGGTTGCACAGGCGCTGTACATCTGGTATAATTTCGATGAGAACACCCGTATAGAGGCAGCTTTTGTTGTCGCCCCTACGTAGACGTTTCAAAAAACGCGATATGATATGGAGAAAACCCATGCTGAAATATCCCTGTCTTGTCCTCGACCACGATGATACCGTTGTGCAGAGCGAGGCCACCGTGAATTACCCCTATTTTGTCTACATTCTGAATCAGTTCCGCCCGGGAGCCACCATCACCCTGCGGGAATACACCGACGGCTGCTTTCGCCTGGGCTTTGCCGATATGTGCCGGCAGTGGTATGGCTTTACCGAGCAGGAGCTGGTGGACGAATACCGGGGCTGGCAGGAATACATCGTCGATCACGTTCCCTCCCCCTTCCCCGGCATTGAGAACATCATCCGCCGCCAGAAGGAAGCGGGGGGCAAACTCTGCGTTGTCTCCCACTCCTGCATCCAGAACATCATCCGGGACTATGAAACCCACTTTGGCGTTCTCCCTGACGACATCTACGGCTGGGATCTGCCGGAGGAAAAACGCAAGCCCAGTACCTGGCCCATTGAACAGATTCAGGCGAAATACGGCTTTTCCCGGGAGCAGCTGCTGGTGGTGGATGATATGAAGCCCGCCTGGGAGATGGCGAGAAACGCCGGGGTGCCCATTGCCTTCGCCGGGTGGGGTCGAAAGGACTGCCCCGAAATCACGGAGGAAATGACCCGCCTGTGCGATTATGCCTTCTCTTCGACCGAAGATTTGGAGAAATTCCTGTTTGATTGACTTGACAATGATGGTATAATACCTTTGTAGTATGTACGGGAGGTGAGGAATCTGGAAAAGGCAAGCGTGAAAGTTATGGCGCGGAACCGGGAAGCCTATCACGAATACTTTGTCGAAGAGGAATGTGAGGCGGGGATCGAGCTTGTTGGCACGGAGGTCAAGTCCATCCGGGCAGGCACTCTGAACCTGAAGGACGCCTGGTGCGGCATTAAAGACGGCGAAATGCTTTTGAACCAGATGCACATCTCCCCCTACGACCACGGCAACCGCTTCAACGTTGATCCCCGCCGCCCCCGCCGCCTGCTGCTGCACAAGCGGGAGATCATGCGGCTGTATGGAAAGGTCAAGCAGGACGGCTACGCCCTGATTCCCCTGTCCGTTTACTTCAAGGGCAGCCGGGTGAAGGTCAGCGTGGGGCTGTGTAAGGGCAAGAAGCTATATGACAAACGACAGGCCGCGGCGGAAAAGGACGCCAAGCGTCAGATCGACCGGGCCATGAAGGAGAGATACCAATGAATCCTACATTCAAAATTACCATGGAGTCTGGCGGCGTCATTGAGGGCGAGCTGTACCCCGACAAGGCGCCCCAGAGCGTCTACAATTTTATCGACCTGTGCAATCACAATTTCTACGACGGCCTGATCTTCCACCGGGTGATTCCCGGCTTCATGATCCAGGGCGGCTGCCCCGAGGGCACCGGCATGGGCGGCCCCGGTTACTGCATCAAGGGCGAGTTTCTCTTCAACGGCGTGAAAAACGACCTGAAGCACAAGCGGGGCGTGCTGAGTATGGCCCGTTCCTCCTCCCCCAACTCTGCCGGCAGCCAGTTTTTCATCATGCACGCCGACGCCAAGCACCTGGACGGTCAGTACGCCGCCTTCGGCAAGGTAACCTCCGGCATGGACGTGGTGGATGCCATTGCCTCCGTCAAGACCGACCGCAATGACCGTCCCCTGACGGAGCAGAAGATCGCCTCCATTACCGTAGACACCCAGGGGGAAGTCTATCCGGAGCCGAATAAGCTCCCTGATCCCTACGGAAGGTTCTAATCATTTGGATACAAGATACAAGATAGAAGATTCTTCACAGTTTCTATCTTGTATCTCGTATCTTCTATCTCAAATATCTCTATTTGGGGCCGTACTGGTTTCGACGGGGGTAGTGAGGCTGGAATAGCGGGCCGTGGTGCCTGACCACGATAAAACGGGCAATTTCTTAAATTTAACTGACAACAATACTGTTGCCCTGGCTGCCTAATTAGGCGCCCATCCGCCCCGGGAGTTCCACTGGCCCGGGCTCGGGTGTGATTGAAGTGGAGAACGTGCGTATGGTAAGCTTTGCCCATACCACGCATCATGAAGCTACCAATTCCCGTAGGGTGTTTGTTTCCGCCGGGAAAAGGGAACGCAAATAACAAACTGCGCCCGGAGAAGTTCCTTCCAAGTTGCTTTCGGACAGGGGTTCGATTCCCCTCGGCTCCACCAGTTTTACTCGAGTCCAAGCCGTCTTGGGCTCGGGTTTCTTTTTGCCCTTTTCTTCTGGATTTGGTTTTCTTTTGCTCTTTTCTATGTAGTTTCACCAGAATATTATATCCATATTGACCATTTTTTCTTGTGCGGTTTTGGGGTGCATTTTTCTCGCACATTTTTTCGATATAAAATGTATGTAACCCGCCAAGTGCGGGTTCGTCTTTTGACTGAGACGGATTCAGAAGGTTGGTTGGGACATTGTTCAGATGGATTTCCACATAATCGGGATAGACGAGTACCTTATCTAGGTACAGGTTGATGATCTGCTCCATCTGGGGCAAGGTGCCGCTGTGGAACATTTTCTGTGCCTGCCGAAACGCTGCGCGGATTGCCTCCTCGTCCAGATCATTTTCCTTTGTATCCCGTTCCTCTTCCTGAATCTGGACATCCAACAG
>JAQXPK010000078.1 GCA_029100605.1 Bacillota bacterium
AGAATATTGCTCAGCGTTGACTGGGCAACTCCGCATACAGCACATAAGCGGTTCGCCGTCATGTGCCGCTCTTTGCACAGCTGGAGAATTCGCAGACGCAGCGCCTTTTTCACCGTCATACCATTCACCTCCCCGTGCCGCAGCTGTTCCCGAATTCCGGAGAATTCTGGAGCGCACTTTCATTGTTGCACAGTCCGGGGTGTTATGGTAGGGTCTTTCCGCCTTTTCGCCGGGAATCCCGGTTCCCGAAAATGGCTGAGCGCCGGTTGCTTTTTGGGAAAGCAGCCGTTATAATGGGGAAAACGACTGGGAGGAATGGCAATGGATTACCACATTGGACGCATGGAGCATGGCCCGCGAAACGCCATCACGGACGTAGCCGGGGTGCGGGTGGGGCACTGCACCGTGGATAACGAGCGCCACAAAACCGGTGTGACGGTGATTCTGCCCTGTGAGGACGACATTTTCCGCGGCAAACTGGTGGCGGCGTACCACGTCCTCAACGGCTTCGGAAAAACCGCCGGGCTGATGCAGATCGGGGAGCTGGGCACTCTGGAGACCCCCATTGCCCTGACGAACACCCTGAACGTCGGCCTGGTGCATGACGCCATGGTGGAATATATGTGCCGCCAGGCGGAGAATCTGGGCTATCGCATATCCTCCGTCAACCCGGTGGTCTGCGAGTGCAACGACGCGTCCTTAAACGACATCCGCCACCGGGCGGTGGGGCAGGCGGAGGTCTTTGCCGCCATCGACAGCGCGTCGGCGGATTTCGCCCTGGGGGACGTGGGCGCGGGCAAGGGCATGACCTGCCACGACCTGAAGGGCGGCATCGGCACCGCCTCCCGGATCATGACCATTGACGGGGAACGGTTTACCATCGGCGTTCTGGTGCTGACCAACCATGGGTGTCTGCGGGATCTGACCATCGGCGGGCAAAACGTGGGCGCGGACATTGAGAAACGCATCCGGGAGGACACCCCGGACGAGGGCAGCTGCATCATGATCGTGGGCACCGACCTGCCGGTGACCTCCCGGCAGCTGGGGCGGATCATCCGCCGGTGCAGCGTGGGCACAGCCCGGCTGGGCAGCTACATTGGTCACGGCAGCGGCGAGGTGATGGTAGGCTTTTCTACCGCCAACCGTATCCCGGCGGAGGGCGGGTGCTTGAATTTCCGGTGTATCCATGAATCCCACATGGACGACGCCTTCCGGGCGGCGGCGGAAGCCACGGAAGAGGCGGTGCTCCGCTCCATGCTGGAGGCAAAGCCTGTCACCGGCTATTCCGGCAAGGTGCGCCGAAGCCTCAGTGAGTTCTGGCAGGGATAATAGGGAAGGCCGCTGCTGTCCATTGGGACGGCAGCGGCCTTGTGTTATGCGTTTTCAAATTCCCGAAGTAGCTCCCGGAACACCGGCAGGCTCTTCTGAATCATCTCATAGCTGACGCAATAGCAGATGCGGAAGTAGCCCGGGCAGCCGAAGCCGTCGCCGGGGACGACAAGCAGATCCTTCCGCTTCGCCGCCTGGGAAAAGGCGTTGGCGTCCCCGCCGGGGGCTTTGATAAACAGGTAGAACGCCCCGTCGGGCTTTGCCATTTCGTAGCCCATCCGGGTCAGACCCTCATAAAGCGCCCTGCGGTTGCGGTCGTAGCTCTGCAGATCCGGGCGCAGATGGGCGCACCGGGCGATCACCCTCTGCCACAGGCTGGGGGCGCAGACGTGACCGCAGGCTCGGGCGGCGCCCGCGACGGCGGCGTACAGCGCCTCGCCGTCGTCTGCCTTCCGGGGAACGTACACATACCCGATTCGTTCACCGGGGAGGGACAGGGACTTGGAATAGGAATAACAGATGACCGTATTCCGGTAAATTTCCGGCAGGAAGGGCACCTCCACGCCGTAGGCCAGCTCCCGGTAAGGCTCGTCGGATACAATGTAGATGGGATGACCGCATTCGCCCGCCTTCTTCTCCAGCAGCGCCGCCAGCCGCTCCAACGTCTGCCGGGTGTAGACCACGCCGGAGGGGTTATTGGGGGAATTGAGGATCACCGCTTGGGTATGGGGGGTAACGCGTTCCTCCAGCGCGGGAAAATCGATTTGGAAGGAGGGCACATCCGGGGGCACCACCCGGAATGTCAGCCCCGCTTCTTCCGCGAAGGGCTTGTACTCCGGGAAATAGGGGGCAATGGCGAGGATTTCCCCACCCGGCACCGCCAGGGCACGGAACACGCTCACCAGCTCCGGCGCCGCGCCGCAGCCGAGGAAGAATTCTTCCGGCGCGGTATCCGAACCATACCGGGCGTTCAGGTCGTCGGAGATAGCCTTGCGGGCGGAAAAGTCGCCCACGGCGGAGGTGTAGCCGTGGACTTGCAGGGAGTCGGTGTTCGCGAGAATCTGGCAGACGGCTTCATTTACCTCTTTTGGGGAGGGAATGGAGGGATTGCCCAGAGAGTAGTCGTAGACGTTCTCCCGCCCCACGATGGCGGCGCGCTGGCAGCCGTACTCAAACAGATCCCGGATACAGGAGCGGTTCGCTCCCAGGGCATAAGCGGATGAATTCAGCATAGAAATACCTCCCAAATATCGTTCATTTCCCGAGCAACCGCCCCGACCCCCTCATTCCCGAGGGGATGGGGAGAACATTTTTCAGTTATACTAATACTTGATTGAAAGCTTTAAAAGCTTTCCGAGAATGAATTGTGCCAGAAAAGGCAGATGACGCCGCTGGGCTTTCCGCCCAGCAAGGAAGATCACGCAGTCTGGCGCAATTCAGGCCGGAAAGAATTAAAGTTTTTAATCAAGAGTTAGTATGAGCTGAAGGAGGACGAAACCATGTGTGATTTTCAGGATATTTTTCCCAGGGGCGAAGAAAACACTGCCTTTGCCCAGTATTTTGTGGGGCAGAGCTATTTGAATATGCTCTCAACGCAGCAGGTGGGCATTGGAAATGTGACCTTTGAACCGGGCTGCCGCAACAACTGGCACATCCATCACGCCAAATCCGGCGGCGGTCAGATTCTGCTGTGCACCGCCGGACGGGGTTACTATCAGGAGTGGGGCGAACCGGCCCGGGAGCTGCACCCCGGGGATGTGGTGAACATCCCGGCGGAGGTCAAGCACTGGCACGGAGCCGCTCCGGACAGCTGGTTCTCCCACCTTGCGGTGGAGGTGCCCGGAGAGGAGACGAAAACCGAATGGTACGAGCCGGTTGCGGACTACGGCAAACTGAAATGACAGAACTTCTTATCGGCGGATCACAGCAAACTGCAATTTGCCATCCGGCTGTGCACCGGATAGGCGCAGGGAGGAGTCAAGTATGAAACGCATTGTAATCTTTTACTCCTATGGCGGCAACACCCGCCGTGTTGCGGAGAAAGTGGCAAGGGCCATCGGCGCTGACCTGGCGGAAATCGAAACGGTGGAGCCCTATTCGCGCAGCTATGACGCGGTGGTGGATCAGGGGCAGCGGGAAGTGAACAGCGGCTTTCTGCCGGAGCTTTGCCCGCTGAACGTGGATTTGAGTGGGTATGATGCCATTATTCTGGGAACCCCGGTGTGGTGGTATACCTTTGCCCCCGCCATGAACAGCTTTTTGCACGGCGCCGATCTGTCCGGCAAAACGGTGTATCCCTTTGCGACCAACGGCGGCTGGATCGGCCATACCTTCCGGGACTTCGGGAAGGCCTGCCCCGGTGCCGCAGTCCGGCCGGGACTGAATATCCGGTTCCAGGAGGACAGGCAGATTACCCCGGACGCGGAGATTTTGAAATGGGCCAGGGGAATTTCCTGACGGTACGCTTCCCGATAGAACGAAGATCCGGGGAGAACCCCGATAGGAATGAAAACGGAAAGGACAGGAGAGGGAGAAAGATATGGAAAATGCGTTGGGAAC
>JAQXPK010000079.1 GCA_029100605.1 Bacillota bacterium
TTTGGCGGCGCAGCCGCCTTGCCTCTCCCTATGGGAGAGGTGGCAAAAATCTTCGATTTTTGACGGAGAGGGTACGCTGTACCGAGATACCCTCTCAGTCACCTGCGGTGACAGCTCTCCCAAAGGGAGAGCCAAGGGTGCTGCCGCACCAGTCCGCCAAATTTCCATTTATCGCTTTGCTGCGCTATCCCAATCAGCACAAAATCCTATGCCAGAATGGGTTTCAGCGCGTCCGCGAGAACCTGCTTCTGAGCCTCCGCCTCCGCCAGATCCTTGCCCAGGGTGGTGAAGTAGGTCTTGATCTTCGGCTCGGTTCCGGAGGGACGGATAATCACCGTGGCGCCGCCCTGCAGATTGTACTTGAGCACATTGGCTGCGGGCAGGCCGGTCTCCTCCGTTTTCTGATAGTCCGTGACCTTGGTGACCTGATAGCCGCCGATCTGCTTGGGCGGCTCGGAGCGCAGGGATGCCATGATGCCCGTCATCTTGTCCATGCCGGAAAGACCGGGGAACTCGAAGGAATCCACCTTGTTGAGGTAGCGTCCGTACTTGGCGTAGATGGCCTCCAGCCGCTCCTTGATGGAGGAGCCAATGGAGCGGTAGTACGCCGCCATTTCACAGATCAGCATGGAGCCGATGATGGCGTCCTTATCCCGGACGTAGGGGCCGGCGAGGTAGCCGTAGGATTCCTCGAATCCCAGAATGAACCGCTCCACCTCTCCGGCGGCCTCCAGCTTCGCGATCTGGTCGCCGATCCACTTGAAGCCCGTGAGGACGTTGCGCATTTCCACGCCGTAGTTCGCGGCGACGGCGTCCGCCAGGGGGGTGGACACCAGGGACTTGACCGCCACAGGATTCTTGGGCATGGTGCCCTTTTCGAGGCGACCCTGGCAGATGTAATCCAGCAGCAGCACGCCCACCTCGTTGCCGGAGACCAGCTCGTAGGAACCGTCGGGGCAGCGAATGGCAATGCCCACCCGGTCGGCGTCGGGGTCGGTGGCAAGCATCAGGTCGGCGCCGGTCTTCTCTGCCAGCTCCAGACCCAGACGCAGAGCCTCGAAGATCTCTGGGTTGGGATAGGGGCAGGTGGGGAAATTTCCGTCGGGATACTGCTGCTCGGGGACGATGGTGATGTCGTCGATGCCGATGTCGTGGAGCACCCGGGTGACCGGCACCAGGCCGGAGCCGTTCAGGGGGGAGTACACCAGCTTCAGTCCGGCGGTCTTGCAGATGCCGGGACGGACGGAGCAGGCCTCGATGGCGCTGTACAGGGCTTCCTTACAGTCGTCGCCCACGTATTCGATCAGGCCCTTGGACACGCCTTCCTCAAAAGGCATCAGCTTGGCGCCGGTGAGGATGTCGGTCTTCTGGATCTCCGCGTACACCACGGCGGCGGCATCGTCGGTCATCTGGCAGCCGTCGGGGCCGTAGGCCTTGTAGCCGTTGTACCGGGCGGGGTTGTGGGAGGCGGTCACCATGATACCGGCGTTGGCATGGTAGTACCGGGTGGCGAAGCTCAGGGCGGGAACGGGCATCAGTGCGTCATAAATGCGCACCTTGATGCCGTTGGCAGCCAGCACGCAGGCGGCGTTTTTGGCAAAGACATCGGAGTTGATGCGGCTGTCGTAGGAGATGGCGACCAGCTGGCTGCCACCCTGGGTTTTCACCCAGTTTGCCAGGCCCTGGGTGGCCTGACGGACGACGTAGATATTCATCCGGTTGCTGCCCGCGCCCAGCACGCCCCGCAGGCCGGCGGTGCCAAACTTCAGCGCCACGGCGAAGCGGTCCTTGATCTCTTCCTCCTGACCCTGGATTTTTTTCAGCTCTTCCGTGAGGGCGGGATCCTCCAGGCTGGCGCTTAGCCAGCGCTTGTAGTCATCCATGTACATTGTAATCACCTTTTCCTTTATGAAATTCGTTTTTTTCCACAAATCAGTCAGGAATAATATAAAACACTTGGATGGAATTGTCAATGCCGGATTGCAAAACCCCACAGTTCTTCCGGCTTTTGGGTTGCCGGGAACACAAAGTCGTGCTATACTGGAAAAAATAGGGCGATACCGCATAATGGGGCAAGGAGATTCGGCAAGAGACTTTGACGCAAGCGAAAGTATGAAAAAATGCGGGAATACTGGATGTATTTCCCGGTTGCCATAGGAGAAACGGAGGAAATCTATGAAGCGTCTGTATTTAATCGGCGGAACCATGGGCGTGGGAAAAACCACCGTCTGCCAGATTCTCAAGAAGCAGCTCCCGGACAGCGTGTTTCTGGACGGCGACTGGTGCTGGGACAGCAGTCCCTTTCAGGTGACTCAGGAGACGAAAGAAATGGTGATGGAGAACATCTGCTTCCTTCTGAACCAGTTTCTCGCCTGTTCCGCCTATGAAAACGTGATTTTCTGCTGGGTGATGCACCAGCAGAGCATTCTGGACGAAATCCTCTCCCGGCTGCATTTGCAGGGGGTGGAGGTGCTGGCGGTGTCCCTGGTCTGCAGCTCGGAAAGCCTCCGCGCCCGGCTGGAAAAGGACGTGATCGCCGGGATCCGGGAGCGGGACGTGGTGGAGCGCAGCGTCGCCCGGCTACCGCTGTACGAAGCGCTGAACACCGTGAAGCTGGATGTCTCCGGCCTGACCCCGGCCCAGACGGCGGACATTCTCCGGCGCTACCCCTTCGGCGAGCCGAAGCAGGGAGAGAAAACGCCATGATTGAAACCCGCCTGCTTCTCTATTTTCTGACGATAGCCCGGGAGCGAAACATCACGAACGCAGCTAAGCTCCTGCACATTACCCAGCCCACCCTGAGCCGTCAGATGACGCTGCTGGAGGACGAAATCGGCGCGAAGCTCTTCGTCCGGGGCAGTCGTCCCCTTTCCCTGACGGAGGAAGGCCGCCTGCTCCGGCGCAGAGCGGAGGAGATTTTAGAGCTGATAGAAAAGACCGAGGCAGAAATCTCCGCCCATGAGGAGCAGGTGGAGGGGACGATCTGCATCGGCTGCGGGGAGCTGGCATCCGTGAAGGTGTTGATGCAGTGGATTGCGGAATTTTCCCGGCAGTATCCCCGGGTGACTTTCGATGTGTACACAGCCAACGCCGACTTAATCAAGCACCGCATGGACAATGGCCTGACAGACGTAGGCCTGCTGATGGAGCCGGTGGACATGGATCGCTGTGAATATATCCGGATGCCGGTCAGGGAACGCTGGGCTGCCGTGCTGCCCGCCGGCGTACCGCTGGCAAAGCGGGAGTGGGTGACCGCGAAAGACCTGGCGGGACTTCCGGTGATTCTGCCCAGCCGCCAGAAGGTGCACGACGAGGTCGCCAGCTGGTTCGGAAGCGATTACGACAGGCTACAGATCATCGGCGTCAGCAATCTGAGCACCAACGCCGCCATGATGGTGCAGGCCGGGCTGGGCTACGCCCTCACAGTGGAAGGAGCGCTGCCCTTCCTCGATCAGTCGGAGGTACGCATGGTGCCGCTGCACCCGGCGCTGACCGCGACGTCGGTTCTTGCCTGGAAACGGGGACAGCCGTTCTCCCCCGCCGTCGGGCGGTTCTTGGAATGGATAAAATGCTCTATGAGCATGGAAGAAGCATAGAAAATAAGTATTCGACATAATTGAAAACCTGGAGTATCATGAGCGTATCGGAAGACGGCTTCCGGTACGCTCTTTATACGAATATACGGTGAAAAGCAGACAGTCTTTCCGGCCTGAATTGCGCGAAAATGCGTTCTCGTCCTTGATGGGCGGAAAGCCGAGAAAGCGCCCTCGGCCTTTTTATCACAATTCATTCGCGGAAATCCAAGTCTACTTTCAATCGCAGATTGGTATTACGTTTGGTCGGTGAAAACCGGAAAGGACAGGTGTCACAGAAAGATATGGAAAATGCGTTGGGAACCCAGAAAATGAGCCGGCTGGTGCTGTCAACCGGCATTCCTCTGATGCTGAGCCTGCTCATCAACTCCCTGTACAATTTTGTGGATTCCGTTTTTGTTTCCCGGGTGTCGGAGGACGCGTTGACGGCGGTGTCCCTGGCAGGGCCGGTGCAACTGATGGTCTCCGCCCTGGGCCTGGGCAATGCGGTAGGGCTGAACGCGGTGATTTCCAAAGCGCTGGGGGAGAAGCGACCGGATCAGGTGCGAAAAGCGGCGGACGCCGCCATCTTTGTGGGGATCTGTGCCTGGCTTCTGATTGCGACCGCCTGCCTGCTGTTCGCGGAACCGTATTTCACCTGGCAGTCCGAGGGAAACGCGGTCATTGCCCGGTATGGGCGGCAGTACATTACCGTATGTATGCTGTTTTCCTTCGGGCAGATGGGGCAGTGGATATTTGACCGGTTCGTGATCGCAAGTGGAAAATCCACCCTGTTCCTGTTTACATTGTCGGCGGCGTCCCTCACCAATCTGATTTTGGACCCGATTTTCATTTTCGGGCTGTTCGGGCTTCCGAGGCTGGAGACCCTGGGCGCAGCCATCGCCACTGTCATCGGGCAGGTCGTGGGAATGGCTGTGGGCATTTTAATCAACCGCCGGTGGAACCGGGAGATTCCCTTCGGACTGACCCTTCACCCGGACTTTTCCAGCGTTCGGGCCATCCTGAAGGTGGGCTTTCCCTCCACGCTGGTGCAGCTTCTGACTGCCGGGGTGAATATCGTCATCAATTCCATCCTGATCGCGTTTTCCACAACCGCCGTGGCGGTGTACGGCATCTGCACGAAGATTTCCAATATCGTGTCAGTGGGCGTACACGGAATTGACAACGGTCTGATTCCCATTGTGGCATATAATTATGGCGCGAAGAAAAAGAAGCGGATCCGGGACGCCGTCAAATGGGCCGTGATCGATTCCACGGGCATCTATTTGGTGTTTCTGACCATCCTCCAAATCGCCCCGGAGGCTGTTCTGCGCCTGTTCGACGCGTCTGAGCAAATGCTTGGCATCGGAATTCCCGCCCTGCGGATTCTGTCCGCAGCCTGGCTCTTTGCCATTCCCAACCTGGTCTGCGCCGCCGCTCTTCAAGGGCTGTCCCTGGGAACCAGAAGTATGTACCTGAACCTGCTCCGCCAGGCCGTCCTGCCGGTGCTGTTCGCGCTGATTCTTGGCAGAACGGGCGTCCTACACCTGGTCTGGCTGAGCTTCGTGCTGGCAGAAATTCTGTGCTTCCCGGCAGCGTGGGTGCTGTGGCGGAAGGCCTACGGGCAGACGTGAATCGCAAAAACGGGTGCGGAGCGTTCCGTACCCGTTTTGGTTTGCCCGCCGGTCAGCGGGATTCCTTCTCCTGAAAGTCCGGGATAAACCCGGCGTCGGCGGCGTCGGCCTCCTGGGTGAAGCCCTCCAGGCCGTTTAAGTACATCCAGCTGAGCACCGCGTCGTATTCCTCGTCGGTAATCCGGCGGTGGAAGGGGGCGGGGAGGCCGCCCATAGGGGTATACTGGCGCATCAGGCTCACCAGCACCTCGCCGGGGGCGAAGTTTTCTCCGATCCAGTCCAGCACCCGCAGGGAATTGTCCACGTTTCCCGGAAGAATCAGATGGCGGATAATGACGCCCCGGGTGACATTGTCCCCCGACCACACCACCGGCCCCGTCTGCCGCACCATTTCCCGGATGGCCTCGGCGGCCACGGGGAAATAATCCGCCGCGCCGGAGAGCCGCGCCGCCAGTCGGGCGTCGGCATACTTCAGGTCGGGCAGGTAGATGTCCACGCATCCCTCCAGCGCCCTCAGAGTCTCCGCCCGTTCGTAGCCTCCGCAGTTGTAGACCACCGGCACAGGGAGCCGGGGCTTCAGCGCCGGGAGAATGGTGGGCAGAAAATGGGTGGGGGTCACGAGATCGATGTTTTCCGCGCCCTGGGCGATCAGTGATTCAAACAGCTGCCGCAGTTCCCCGCTGTTCATGGGTTTTCCCACCGCGCCGCCGCTGATGGCGGCGTTCTGGCAATATTCGCACCCCAGGGTACAGCCGCCGAAAAACACCGCGCCGCTGCCGCCGTCCCCGGCCAGCGCCGGCTCCTCCCACCTGTGAATCATGGCCTTGGCTACAAGAGCGGTATCCGGGCACCCGCAAAACCCCCGTTGCCCCGCGCTGCGGTTCACGCCGCACTGCCTTGGACAGAGGCGGCAGTTAACATAATCCATTTGGATCCCTTCCTTTGCCAGTATCATACCAGCTTTCACTACTTTTCTCAACCCCGGACTTTACCGGAGGGAAAAAATGTGGTAAGCTAAGACAAATACAAATTGGAATTTATCGTTCCAAAGGAACGATAAATTGCAATTTGGCGCGTCAAAGCCTTCCCCTCCGGGGAAGGTGGCTCGCCGTCATGCGAGACGGATGAGGTGTCGCCGCTGTAGCGGCGTTACCCTGCCCCAATTCGCCGAAATGCCGTCTTTATCGTACACAGGTACTGCACACCTCATCAGTCAAAAATCATAGATTTTTGCCAGCTTCCCCTCAAGGGGAAGCCTTGGGCGCTGCGCGCCAAATTCCAATTTTCCACGGAAAGAGGTAACACTATGGATATCCGTTTTGCCGAAACCCGGGATATTCCCGGGATGATTGACCTGCTTGGCCAGGTTGGAGAAGTCCACCACCGTATCCGACCCGACCTGTTCCGCGCCGGGGCGCAGAAATATGACGAGGCTGCTCTGGCTCAGCTGCTCACCGACCCCAACCGCCCCATTTTCATCGCCGACGAGGGCGGAAAGGTGCTGGGCTACTGCTTCTGCGTTCTGGAAATCACGGAGCACAACCCGGTGCTCATGGACGACCGGACGCTGTATATCGACGATTTGTGCGTGGACGAACAATGCCGGGGGCAGCACGTGGGGCAGGCGCTGTATGACCGCGCCGTGGCCTATGCCCGGGAAATCGGCTGCCGCACCCTGACCCTGAACGTCTGGTGTGGCAACGACAGCGCCCTGCGCTTTTACGAGAAGCAGGGCTTAAAGCCCCGGAACATCCACATGGAAACCATTTTGTGAGGAACGATATGCTCATCAAAAACCAGATTTACGAAACCACCGTCACGGATTACACCGCCGAGGGACAGGGTGTCGCCCACATTGAGGGCTGCGCCGTGTTCATCCCCAACGCCATCGCGGGAGAGCGGGTGCGCGTGCGCATTGAAAAGGCGCAGAAAACCTGGGCAGCGGGAAAAATCGTGGAGCTGCTGGAAAAATCCCCCCACCGGGTAAACCGGGAATGCCCCGTGGCAAAGCTTTGCGGCGGCTGCGATTTCTGGCACATGGACTACGAAGAGGAGTGCCGCCTGAAAGCGGAGCGGGTGCGCGCCTGCCTGAACCGGATCGGCGGCGAAGCCCTGGAGGAGGTGCCCATTCTCGCCGCCCCCAGCTGCTACGGCTACCGGAACAAGGCTCAGTATCCTGTGTCTATGAAAAAAAGCCGTGCCTATGCGGGCTTTTACCGGGCGGGCACCCACGACGTGGTGGAAAACCCCCGATGCTTGATCCTGCCGGAGGAAAGCGACGCCGTAAAGAACGCGGTTATGGATTATGGAAACCAATACCGGGTCAGCGTCTACGATGAGGCCACTGGCAAGGGGCTTCTGCGGCATATTTACGTCCGCCGGGGGGCGGTGTCCGGGCAGATTTTGGTGTGCCTGGTGGTGAACGGGCAGTCGCTGCCCAAGGCGGATGCCCTGATTTCCCGGCTAAAGGCTATCCCTGGCTTCACGACTTTGGTACTGTCCGTGAATACGAAGAAAGGCAACGCCGTTCTGGGGGATAAATTCGTCACCCTCTACGGCCCAGGCTACATAGAGGACACCCTCTGCGGCCTGCATTTCCGCCTCTCGCCCCGTTCCTTCTACCAGGTCAATCACCACCAGGCGGAGCGGCTGTACCGCGCCGCCATTGACCAGGCGGGCATTACGAAAGCCGATACGGTGCTGGATCTGTACTGCGGCGTGGGAACCATCACCCTGGCCATGGCGGGGGCGGCGGGAAAGGTCATCGGCGTGGAGGTCATCCCCCAGGCGGTAGAGGACGCCAAGGACAACGCCCGGCGCAACGGCATTGAAAACGCGGAATTTTTCTGCGGCGACGCGGGACAGGCGGCGCTGGAGCTGGAGAAAAACGGCGTCCACCCCGACGTGGTAGTCGTTGACCCACCGAGAAAGGGCCTGAACGCCGACACCATTGAAGCCCTCCACCGTATGTCCCCCCGGCGCATCGTCTACGTCTCCTGCGACCCCGCCACCCTGGCAAGGGACGTCTCCCTGCTGAAGCAGCGCGGCTACGAGCTGAAAACCGCCCAGGCAGCGGATCTGTTCCCACGTTGCGCCCATGTGGAGACGGTTGTCTTGCTTTCCAAGGGCGAGATCGACTCGAAGAACATTCGGGTTGAGTTCTCTTTGGAAGACATGGACATGTCGGAGTTTCAGGACGGCGCAACCTATCCCCAGATCAAGGCGTATGTGTTGGAGCATACCGGTTTGAAGGTTTCCAGCCTGTACATTTCTCAGGTCAAGAAGAAATGTGGGTTGGAAGTTGGAAAGAACTACAATCTGCCGAAATCGGAAGATTCCAGACAAGCCCCGACCTGTCCCCCGGAAAAAGAGAATGCAATCCGAGAGGCATTGCAGTATTTTGGGATGATTTAGTTCACGTTGCCCTCCCGGAATCGGCAATGTCTCAAAGAAGCAAATGCTTTTGGAGGGGCATATTATGATAAAACTGATTCATGGTTTCTACAACATGGATACCAACACCGTGGAGCTAACCTACAACGATGGCTCTGTTCTCGCCATTGACTGTGAGGAAGTGGAGAACACCTACGATGTTACGAATGGACAGATGGCAGACCTTGACTGGCTGCTATACAATGCTCCGATGGAATACGCCAGTCTGGTGCTGTCCGGGGAAATGGAGAACTACCTGAAAGGGCCTGCACTCCACGGAATAGAAGATTAATTATTTGCCGGTGTATCGTGGACTGCGATACACCGGTTTGTTTATATCTATATTCAGCATAGATTCTCTGTTAGTAAATGAACACAAAAATAGTGCGGCGCAACTCTATCGATTCTAACATACCACTCAAGTGCTCTCCCAAGCGAAACAGTTACACACCCCCAGCAGAGATGGTTATCTCGGCCGGGGGTGTTTTTGTTGAGATGTGGATTTCAAAGGTGACAAGTAACTGATTATTTTATCGCTTGTATT
This sequence comes from Bacillota bacterium, assembly GCA_029100605.1. Lineage (GTDB taxonomy): Bacteria > Bacillota > Clostridia > Oscillospirales > Oscillospiraceae > Faecousia. Next base: position 9,183 of record JAQXPK010000079.1, read on the forward strand.
ATCTATGGATTATTCCCCTGTGCTGCCCATGCGCCCCCCAAATTTTTGAATCAAAAATTCCCCCTTGCCTTGAGAGTTTGCAGATAGACTTTCCTTAGACACAATACCTTCAATTCAATTACAGCAGCACCAGTAAAACATGCATTGATAGAAGATACTTCCAATGGAAGACTATTCTTCAGTGTTTTTTAAGGTTATTTTGAAGGAGTTCAAGAGACATATTTTAGGAGATCGGCAAATCGGCTTAAGATGAAGTCCCCGCAGCCTCTACCTGCAGCATCACCTACAGTAGCAGCTTTCATTCCGCCAGCATGAGCCGCTTCCACACCGGAAACGGCGTCTTCCACCACCAGGCAATCCGATGGTGCCAGACCGAGGTATTCAGCGGCTTTCAGGAATACCTCGGGATCTGGTTTCGACCTT
>JAQXPK010000080.1 GCA_029100605.1 Bacillota bacterium
GGCGAGACGGATGAGGGGATACCGAGGCACGAATTCGCCGAAACGCCCAGGGCTTTTGAGGCGCAGTACCGCCCCTCATCAGTCAAAAATCAAAGATTTTTGCCAGCGGACATTATGGTATGATTGCCCCCGGCAATCATAATATTTCTGATTCGTTGCGTGGAGCACCACCCCAGAGGGGAAGCCTTGGGCGCTGCGCGTCAAACTGCAATTTTTCCCCTTAACGAACCGAGCCGTACCCAATGGCGTGACGATTATAGACCACCCGGACACGGCATTGCCCGCGGGGGCATCCCCGTCACGCATTGTCAGCGGCCACTGGCCGCCAAACTGCAATTTATCCGAACAGCTGCGTTGAGCCCATCGGCATATTTCTATAAAAGGCGGTATTTCATGAAATTCTCCCCGGATTCCAAATTTATGGTTCTTTGCGGCAAATTTGTGTCGCTGGTGAAAATCAATCTGCTGTGGCTGGTGTGCTGTCTGCCGGTGCTGACCGCCGGTGCCGCAACCTGCGCCATGCTCAGTGCTCTCACGGCTATGAAACAAGAAGAGGACTGCGGCGCGAAGGCGTTCTTTCAGGCCTTCCGGCGGTGCTTCGGCAAGGCGACCATTTTGTGGCTGCTCATTGCCTTTCTCGGGATCATGCTGGCTTTGGATTACCGGATCGTGGCTTACATGACCTTCCCCGGGCGGATGGTGGTGATTGTGGTCATCTGCTTCTTCTTTTTGGCGCTGGTGCTGGTCTCCGGACTGATCTTTCCCCTGCTGGCGCGCTATCCCGGCACTGTGACCGATACGGTGATCAACGCGGTTCTTCTGAGCCTCGCCCACCTGCCCAAGATGCTTTTGGTCACTGCCATGAACCTGCTGCCGCTGCTTTTGCTGGTGCTGCTGCCCCAGGTGTTCCTTTTCTTCAGCTTTCTGTTGCCTGTCTGTGGGTTTTCCCTGATTGCCCTGTATGATCTTGGCGTAACGGACAAAATTTTTGCCTCCCTGGAACCCAGCGAGGCGGGAACGGATTAACCCCTCAAAAAACCCGGGTCGGCGATGCCGATCCGGGTCGTATTTTTGCCGCTGTGGAAGTCAGAATGATTCAACAAAATCCCCTTGTTTTTTCTGTGAAAATGTGATAAAATTTAGGGTGAGAGATTCTGCGCAAAAATTGGGGTTTTTCCCCTGTTTCTGCCGTAAAACGGATAGGAAAGGAGCTGCCCTATGTATTCATCCGCCTATGTTTGGGCAAAGGTTTTAAGTCACATGGAAGAGCGGCTGGGCGCTGTCACCGTCTCGGCCTGGTTTGACGACGCCGAGGTGGTGGAGCTGAACGAAAACAACCTGATTTTGTACTCCCCTTCGGATTTTCGCCGGGAAATCATCCGCCGCCGCTGCACCGATTACATTCAGGACGCGCTGAAAGAAATCTTCAACTCCGACGCCAAACTGCTGGTCTTTGGAGACGAGGAGCTGGAGGCCTTCAAGCAGAAGGGAAAAAGCGTTTCCTCCATGGATTTCAACCCCCAGTTCACCTTCGACAATTTCGTGGTCGGCCCCTCCAACCGCTTCGCCCACAGCGCGGCGATTGCCGTTTCCAAGACTCCCGGTCAGGTGTATAACCCCCTGTTTCTCTACGGCCCTCCCGGCGTGGGCAAGACCCATCTGCTGTACGCCATCGCCAACGGCATCCGCAAGGAAAACCCCGACGCCAACATTGTCTACATCAAGGGCGACCAGTTCACCAACGAGCTGATTGCCGCCATCCAGAACGGCAAGAACATCGAATTTCGCAGCAAGTACCGTGAGGCCGACCTGTTCCTCATCGATGACGTGCAGTTCATTGCCGGTAAGGAATCCACCCAGGAGGAATTCTTCCATACCTTTAACAAGCTCTACGAGGAGCACAAGCAGATCGTCATGACCTCCGACCGGAAGCCCAGCGATATGCTGACACTGGAGGATCGCTTAAAGACCCGGTTTGAGTGGGGTCTCATGGCGGATATTCAGCCGCCGGATTACGAGACCCGTATGGCGATTCTCAAAAACAAGGCAAAAAATCTGGGTCTGAATCTGTCCGACGACGTTTGCAACTACATCGCCATCAACGTCACCAACAACGTCCGGCAGATTGAGGGCACCGTCAAGAAAATTCTGGCCTACCGGGATCTGAACAATATGCCTTTGGACTTACCCAACATTTCCCGAGCCATTGACGATATGTTTAAGAGCGAGGGCAACGCCCTGCCAACCCCCAGCCTGATCATCAGTCAGGTGAGCAAATTCTATTCCATCGACGAAGCCGTGCTCCGGGGCACCCAGAAGAACAAAGGCACCGCCGAAGCCCGGCAGATCGCCATGTACCTCATCCGCAAGCTCACCAACCTGAGCCTGCCGGACATCGGCAAGGAATTTGCCCGGGATCACACAACCGTATTATATGCCATCCGCAAAGTCGAAGTCGCTCTGAAAAACGGCGACACCAATATGCAAAACAACATTCGGGACATTACGGCAAACATCAACTCCTGCCTGTAATTTTCTCCACAGCCCCTGTGAAATGTGAAAAAATTACTGTGGATAACTGGAAGGCAAAACCTCCCAGTTTTGGGGCTGTGGAAAACGGAAAATTTCTGCACAGCAGGCTGTGGAAAAAATCTCATTGTGTCTCTAGCGAAAAAGGGACTTTTCCACATAAGTTTGTACTACCACTGTTAATACTACCTCAACTTATTTATGGATAGATATATCTGGTATCATTTAGAAAGAAAGGGGTTTGACTATGCGTTTTACCTGTGAAAAAAATATGCTGGTCATGGGACTGAACATCGCGGGACGCACCGTAGCGCAGAAAAGCAGTTTGTCCGTCATCGAGGGCATTCTCTGCCGGGCAGGACAGAATCTGAGCCTCACCGGCTATAATATGGAGACCGCCATCACCTATGAAATCGAGGCAGAGGTGACCGACATTGGGGAGTGCATTCTCCCGGCGAAGCTCTTCGGCGACATTGTCCGGCGGCTGCCGGAGGGGCCGGTCACCGTGGTGGTGGACGAGAGCTACAAGGTTTCCATCCGGGCGGGCTACGCCTCCTTTACCATTTCCGCCGAATCCGCCGAGGATTACCCGGAGCTGCCGGATGTGGGCGACGGGCGGGCGGTGCGTATCCCCCAAAACGAACTGAAAAATCTGATTTCCGGCACCATATTTGCCGTCAGCGAGAACCAGGGCCGCCCCATTCACACCGGCGTGAAGTTTGAGGTCACGGACACCTCCATCACCGCCGTTGCCGTGGACGGCTTCCGTCTGGCTCGGCGCACCTACCACCCCGAGGAGGGCACCGGTCGGGAGATGAACTTTGTGGTGCCCGCGGCGGGTCTGAAGGAGCTGGAAAAAATTCTCACGGACTGCGACGATGCCGTGACCTTTACCCTGGGCACCAAGCACATTCTCTTCCAGGTGGGCAGCGCGACTTTGGTCTGCCGCCTGCTGGAGGGCGAATTTTTGGATTGGCGTCGGGTGGTTCCCACCAACTGCCCCGTGAAGCTGGTTGCCAGCGTGGGCGATCTGGCCTCTTCCGTTGACCGGGTGGGACTGATCGTCTCCGAAAAGTACAAAAGCCCGGTGCGCTGCGTCTTTGGAAATCAGGAGCTGCTGATGCGCACCAGCACCACCATCGGCGCGGCGGAGGATCGCTGCACCTTGGCAGGGGACGGTCATGAGCTGGAGATCGGCTTCAATGTCCGGTATTTGGCAGACGCTCTGCGGGCTATCCCCTCCGAGGAGGTCACTCTGGAGCTGACCAACGGCTTAAGCCCCATCGTTCTGACCCCCGTGGATGAAAAGGAAGATTTTGCCTACATGGTGCTGCCGGTGCGGATCAAGAACGGCTAATACCCGTTAAAAAAGCAATGAGGAGTGTTCTATGAAGGTCGTTGTAAAGCGGAAGGATGCGATTCCGGTGGAAATTTCCACGGACTATATCAAACTCCAGGACGCCATGAAGCTGGCAAATGCCGCCGCCACCGGCGGAGAAGCTAAGCTGCTCATTCAGGACGGACAGGTCTCCGTCAATGGCGAAATCTGCCAAATGCGGGGAAAAAAGCTGTATCCCGGCGACTGGTTTGCCTATCAGGGACAGACCTACCGGATTTGCGGTCATGCAGCTGGATGAGCTGAAGCTGACCGCCTTCCGAAATTATGAGGAAGCGGCAGTGGACTTTGACCCCGGGGTGAATCTCATCGTCGGGGACAACGCCCAGGGAAAAACCAACCTTCTGGAGGCCATTTCCTACCTCGGCAGCGGGAAGAGCTTCCGAACCCAGAAAACGGCGGAGCTGGTGGGTTTCGGCGGGGAATTCGGGGAGATTGCGGGAAAGGTTTTTTCTCAGGAGCGGGAGCAGACCCTCCGGTGGGTCCTGTTTCCCGGTTCCCGGCCCCGGCAGCTGTGGCGCAACGGCGCGAAACAGAAATCAGCCGGGGACATCGCCGGAGTGCTGCCAACAGTGCTGTTCTGCCCCGAGGATCTGATGATCCTCAAATTGGGCGCTTCCCAGCGGCGGCGGTTTGGCGACGCGGCGCTGTGCGCCCTCAGACCCAACTACGACGCGGCACTGACGGAATATGGTCGGATCCTCGACCAGAAAAGCCGGATTCTCAAGGATCACTTCGACCACCCGGAGGTGCTGGAAATCCTGCCGGAGTACAATACCCGCTTGTGTCAGGTGGGGGCGCTGTTGATCTCCTACCGGGCGCGGTTTTACGACAGCCTGGGCAGGGCGGCGGCAAAGTACCACAGCCAGTTTTCCGGCGGAGCAGAGGATTTTTCACTGGAATACAAAACGGTTTCCACGGTTTTGGATCCCTTCGCGCCCATTCCAATTTTGACCCAGAATTTGTTCGACCATCTGGACAGCCATTACCGGGCGGAGCTGGAAACCGGGCAGTGTCTCACCGGCCCTCACAAGGATGACTTCACCGTCACCCTCTCCGGCATCGACCTGAAGGCCTACGGCTCCCAGGGACAGACCCGGACGGCGGCTATCAGTCTGAAGCTGGCGCAGCGGGAGCTAATGGCCAGGGAGTGGGGGGAAGAGCCGGTGCTGCTGCTGGACGACGTGCTGTCGGAGCTGGATCCCGGACGGCAGGACTTCGTCCTGAACCAGATCACCACCGGGCAGGTGTTCATCACCTGCTGCGAACCGGGACGGTTTACAACACTGGGCAAAACCATCGTGATAGACAAAGGAAATATCAAAAACAGGTAGATATGAGATACAGGCTGAAAAATATCTCGTATCTTCTATCTTGTATCTCGTATCTTTTTTGGAGGATGTTATGTCTGACGAAACGAAAGTAACACAGGAATACGGCGCGGAACAGATTCAGGTTCTGGAAGGGCTGGAGGCGGTGCGAAAGCGCCCCGGTATGTATATCGGCTCCACGTCCTCTTCCGGACTGCACCATCTGGTCTATGAGATCGTGGACAACGCCATTGACGAAGCGTTGGCGGGCTACTGCAAGCACATCACCGTCACCATCAACCCCGGAAATTCCATCACCGTTACCGACGACGGGCGGGGCATTCCCGTGGACATCCAGCCCCAGACCGGACGCCCGGCTTTGGAAGTGGTGTACACCGTGCTCCACGCCGGCGGTAAATTCGGCGGCGGCGGCTACAAGGTCTCCGGCGGCCTCCACGGCGTAGGCGCTTCCGTGGTCAACGCCCTTTCCCAGTGGCTCCGGGTGCGGGTACACAAAAACGGCAGCATTTACGAAATGAAATTCGCCCGGGGCAATATCACCCAGGAGATGAAAATTGTCGGAAAAACCGACAAGACCGGCACCGAGGTCACCTTCCAGCCCGATCCGGAGATGTTCGACAGCCTCATATATGACTACGAGATTCTCCACGAGCGGATGCGGGAGGAAGCGTTTTTGAATGCCGGCCTCACCATCACCATCACCGACGACCGGGACGACGAAAAGCAGATTTCCGAGACCATGTGCTACGAGGGCGGCATCCGGGAATTCGCCGCCTGGTGCAACCGCAATAAGACTCCCTTATTTGACGACGTGATCTACATGAGCGGCAGCAAGGGCGACGCCTCCGCGGAAATCGCCATGCAGTACAACGATGGCTACAACGAATTCCTCATGTCCTTCGCCAACGACGTGCGCACTCCGGAGGGTGGCATGCACGAAACCGGCTTCAAAACCGCGCTGACCCGGGTGCTCAACGCCTACGGCGTGAAAAACGGCATCATCAAGGGCGACGACAAGGTCTCCGGCGAGGACTGCCGGGAGGGCATCACCGCCATCATCTCCGTCAAGCTCACCGACGCCCAGTTTGAAGGCCAGACCAAGGCCAAGCTGGGAAACGCCTATATCCGCACTTTGGTTGACCAGGTGGTAAACGACCAGCTGACCACTTATTTTGAAGAGCATCCCGCCATCGCCAAAGCCATTCTGGACAAGGCCATGATGGCAAACCGGGCCCGGGAGGCCGCCCGGAAGGCTCGGGAATCCATCCGCCGCAAGACGGGACTGGAATCCGGTCAGATGCCGGATAAGCTCCAGGACTGCAACGAGCGGGACGCCAGCCTCTGCGAAATCTACATCGTGGAGGGAGACTCCGCCGCCGGCTCCGCCATTCAGGGTCGGGATTCCCGGTTCCAGGCCATTCTCGCCATGTGGGGCAAGATGCTTAACGTGGAAAAGGCTCGGGCGGACAAAATTTACGGAAACGACAAGCTGTATCCGCTGATCGTCGCCCTGGGCGCGGGCATCGGAGACGAATTTGACATTGAAAAGCTCCGGTATCACAAGGTCATCATCATGGCGGATGCCGATGTGGACGGAGCCCATATCCGCACCCTGCTTCTGACCTTCTTCTTCCGTTATATGCGCCCGCTGATTGAGCACGGCTACGTCTATTCCGCCGTGCCGCCCCTGTACAAGCTGATCCGGGGCAAGACCGTGCGGGTTGCCTACTCCGACGAGGAGCGGGACGCCATCTCCTCTCAGATGCGCGCCGACAACCCCAACGCCAAGGTGGACATCAGCCGGTTCAAGGGTCTGGGCGAAATGGATCCCCATGAGCTGTGGGAGACCACCATGGATCCGGAAAAGCGCTCCCTTCGCCGCATCACCCTGGACGACGCCCGCCGGGCGGACGAGATTTTCACCGTCCTCATGGGCGAGCAGGTAGAGCCCAGAAAGGACTGGATCGAGCGAAACGCGAAATACGCGGTCAATATTGATATTTAATTTGAGATATAAGATACCAAATATTGTCGGTGTATTTTCAAAAAATGTGTTTATCGGGATAACGCAACAAAGCGATAAATTGCAGTTTGGCGCGCAGCGCCCAAGGCTTCCCCTCTGGGGTGGTGCTCCGCGCAGCGAATCAGAAATATTATGATTGCCGGGGGCAATCATACCATAATGTCCGCTGGCAAAAATCTTTGATTTTTGACTGATGAGG
>JAQXPK010000081.1 GCA_029100605.1 Bacillota bacterium
ATTCATACTATTTCTCGATAAAATGGTTCATACCATTTTATTCTTCGCTGCTCGCGCAGGCCGCCAGCGGCGGCAAGAAATGGATCGACAACGTTTTTTAGCGGCGATGCCGCTGACCGCGTGACCGCGGTCTCATAAAACGGTATTGAACCGTTTTATGAAAAACTAGGTGAAAAGGAGTATTTCAATGGAACTATTAAAAGCCGTTCTCTTCGGCATTGTGGAGGGGGTCACGGAGTGGCTGCCCATTTCCTCCACAGGCCACCTGATCCTGCTGAATGAATTCGTCACCCTGAACGTCTCCGACGCCTTTCGGAGTATGTTTGACGTGGTGATTCAGCTGGGGGCGATCCTCGCCGTCATCGTTCTGTTCTTCCATAAGCTCAATCCCTTCTCCCCCAAAAAGACAGCGGGGGAAAAGAAGCAGACCTGGCAGCTGTGGCTCAAGGTCATCGTCGCCATTATCCCCTCGGGCATCGTGGGGGTGCTGCTGGACGACTGGATGGACGCGCATCTGCACAACGCCACAGTGGTCTCCATCGCCCTGATCGTCTACGGCGTCGCCTTCATCCTGGTGGAGCGGCGCAATACCCGGGGGAAATTCCAGCGGATTTCCACAAAGGATGGCGTTACCGTCGCCAGATTGAAAGAGCAGTCCGTCAACAATGTATACGACATTTCTTACCGCACGGCTCTGTTCATCGGCCTGTTCCAGTGCCTGAGTCTGATTCCCGGCACCTCCCGCTCCGGTTCCACCATTCTGGGCGCGATTTTGATCGGCGTGGGGCGCTCTGCCGGCGCGGAATTCTCCTTCTTCATGGCGATCCCCACCATGCTGGGAGCTTCCGCCATCAAAGGGCTGAAATTCCTGCTTTCCGGCGTCGCCGCCACGGGGACGGAGATCGGCGTGCTGATTGTGGGCAGCGTGGTGTCCTTCCTGGTGAGCCTGCTGGTCATCCGGGGACTGATGGAATATGTGCGCAAGCACTCCTTCTCCGCCTTCGGCGTCTACCGCATCGTTCTGGGCGTGGTGGTGCTGGCGTATTTCGCCCTGGCGGGTTGATACGTCCTGTTTTTTGGTATCCATTTTTCACAAAACGGAACTTTCATATTTGACAAAATAAACCAAACACCTTATAATGAAACCGATGGGCATTTTGCCCTCGCACCCGTAAATATTCTGAAAAGGACGGATCAGAACATGTATAAAATTGTACGGAAAAAGGAACTGAACTCCGCCGTTACCATGATGGACATTGAGGCCCCCTTCATCGCCCGCAAGGCCAAGGCCGGTCAGTTCATCATCTTCCGGGTCGACGAGTTGAGCGAGCGCGTACCCCTGACCATCGCCGGCTGTGACCGGGAAAAAGGCACCGTGACCATTATCTTCCAGAAGGTTGGCTTCTCCACCGAAGCCCTGGGCGCCCTGAATGAAGGCGATTACATCCGGGACTTTGTCGGCCCTCTGGGCAAGCCCACCGACGTGGAGGGCAAGAAGCGGGTCTGCGTGGTCGGCGGCGGCGTGGGCTGCGCCATCGCTCTGCCTGCCGCCAAGGGCTTCAAGGAAGCCGGCGCCATTGTGGACGTGATCATCGGCTTCCGCACCAAGGACATCGTCATTCTGGAGGACGAGTTCCGGGAGGCCTCCGACAACCTGTACCTGATGACCGACGACGGCTCCTACGGCGAGAAGGGCTTCGGCACCGTGAAGCTGCAGCAGCTGCTGGAGTCCGGCATCCAGTATGACGAGGTTCTCGCCATCGGCCCCGTGCCCATGATGAAGTTTGTCTGCAAGACCACAGAGCCCTTCGGCGTCTACACCGTGGTTTCCCTGAACCCCATCATGGTGGACGGCACCGGTATGTGCGGCGGCTGCCGGGTCACTGTAGGCGGCGAGACCAAGTTCGCCTGCGTGGATGGCCCCGAGTTCGATGGTCACAAGGTGGACTTCGCCGAGCTGATGAGCCGCAACGGCATCTACCGCGATCGGGAGGCCGAGGTAAAGAAGGATCACGTCTGCCGCATTGAAGCCATGGGCAAGGCGCTGATTCAGTAAGGAGGGAACGCGAAATGGCAAATATGACTTTGACCAAGACCCCCATGCCTGAGCAGGAGCCTCAGGTTCGCGCCCACAACTTCAAGGAAGTGACCCTGGGCTATACCGCCGAAATGGCAATCGAGGAGGCGGGACGCTGCCTCAACTGCAAGAACCCCAAGTGCGTCGAGGGCTGCCCCGTCAACGTCCGCATTCCCGAGTTCATCGCCAAGGTTCGGGAGGGCGACTTCAAGGCCGCTTATGAGGTGATCACCTCCACCAACGCCCTGCCCGCCCTGTCCGGTCGTGTCTGCCCCCAGGAGACCCAGTGCGAAAGCAAGTGCGTCCGGGGCATCAAGGGCGAGCCGGTAGCCATCGGTCGTCTGGAGCGCTTCGTCGCCGACTGGTATCGGGAGAACGTCAACGCCATGCCGGAGAAGGCTGCCTCCAACGGCATCAAGGTCGCCGTGGTCGGCTCCGGCCCTGCCGGTCTGACCTGCGCCAGCGATCTGGCAAAGAAGGGCTATCAGGTCACTGTGTTCGAGGCTCTGCACACCGCCGGCGGCGTGCTGGTCTACGGCATTCCCGAGTTCCGTCTGCCCAAGGCCATCGTTGCCAACGAGGTCAAGAAGCTGGAGGCTCAGGGCGGGGAAGTCATGACCAACATGGTCATCGGCCGGGTGCTCACCATCGACGAGCTGTTTGAGATGGGCTACAAGGCCGTCTTTGTCGGCTCCGGCGCGGGTCTGCCCATGTTCATGAACATCCCCGGCGAGAGCCTGAAGGGCGTTCTGTCCGCCAACGAGTATCTCACCCGCACCAACCTGATGAAGGCCTACACCGAGGAGGCCGACACCCCCATCATCCGCTCCAAGGCTGTGGCGGTGGTGGGCGGCGGCAACGTCGCCATGGACGCCGCCCGGTGCGCCATGCGTCTGGGCGCGGAGCATGTGTACATCGTCTACCGCCGGGGCGAAGCCGAAATGCCCGCCCGTCTGGAGGAGCAGCACCACGCCAAGGAAGAGGGCATCGAGTTCAAGACCCTGTGCAACCCTGTGGAGATCCTGGGCGACGAGGATGGCCGCGTCAACGGCATCAAGTGCGTCCGCATGGAGCTGGGCGAGCCTGACGCCTCCGGCCGCCGCCGTCCCATTGCCGTGGAGGGCAGCGAGTTTGTCCTGGACGTGGACACCGTCATCATGGCTCTGGGCACCAGCCCCAACCCCCTGATCCGTTCCACCACTCCCGGTCTGGACACCAACCGGAAGGGCTGCCTGGTGGTGGACGAGAACGTCATGACCACCCGGGAGGGCGTCTTTGCCGGCGGTGACGCCGTCACCGGCGCGGCTACCGTCATCCTCGCCATGGGCGCGGGCAAGAAGGGCGCTGCCGCCATCGACGAATATCTGAAGAAATAAGGGGTCAATCCCCGCCAAGGGCCTGCCGTCCGCCAAAGCGGACAGCAGGCCTTTTTTGCGGCCACTGGCCGCCGACAATGCGTGACGGCTGTGGTGTGGTGTCGTTACGCCAATGGGTAGACATTATGGTATGATTGCCCCCGGCAATCATGGATTTTTTGATTCGCTGCACGGAGCACCACGCTCGGTTCGTTACGCACCTCCAAAGGCTTCCCCTGGGGGAAGCTGGCAAAAATCCTTGATTTTTGACTGATGAGGGGGCGGTACTGCGGAAAAATGATCCAGGACGTTTCGGCGAATCCGTACCGGGGTAACCCTCATCCGTCTCGCCTCACGGCGAGCCACCGTCCCCAGAGGGGAAGGCTGTGCCGTACTGAATTCCATTTTGTACCATGTAACGAACCGAGCAGTACCCAATGGCGTAACGAATATAGACCACCCGAGCACGCATTGTCAGCGGCCACTGGCCGCAATTCACAAAAGATTTACACATTTCCTATTGATATTGCACAAGAAAAAATGGTATGCTGTTTTTAATACCTTTGCCGTTTTCCGGCAGTTAGGAGCGCAGTATGTCCAAGTTTTCCGTCAAAAAACCGCTGACGGTGTTTGTCGCGGTGATTGCCGTTCTGGTGCTGGGCGTGGTGGCCTATACCCGTATGACACCCGACCTGCTTCCCAATATGGACTTTCCCTACGTATTGATCATGACCACCTATCCCGGCGCCAGTCCGGAGAAGGTGGAGCAGGAGATCACCAAGCCCATGGAGCAGGCCATGTCCACCCTGGATCACATTCAGGAGGTCAGCTCCGTGTCCAGTGAAAACGTGGGCATGGTGGTTCTGGAGTTCGCGGAATCCGTGAATATGGACACCGTGGGCGTGGACATCCAGCAGGAGATTTCCGTGCTCTGCGCCGACTGGCCGGATACCGTTGGCACGCCCTACGTTCTGAAGATCAACCCCACCATGCTCCCCGTGGAGGTGGCGGCGGTGTCCATGGATGGCATGGACACCATGGAGCTGACGGACTTTCTCAACGACAAGCTGATGAATAAGCTGGAAGGCATCCCGGGCGTGGCTCGAATCTCCACCAGCGGTGCCGTTGAACAGGAGCTGCACGTGGTGCTGGATCAGGCTCTGATTGACCGGACGAACGAGCGCATCGCCGCCGCCGTCAACGGCGAGCTGGACGACGCGAAAGCGGAGCTGGAGGACAAGAAGCAGGAGCTGGAGGACGCCCAGAAAAAGGTGGAGGGCGCTCAATCCCAACTGGCTGCCGGGCAGAAAGCACTGACGGAGCAGGCAGCCCAGGCGGAGGCTCAGCTGAACAGCAAGCAATCGGAGCTGGAAAGCACAAAGACGGAGCTGCAAAATCAGCTCTCCGAGTTGAAAAGCACCCGGCAGCAGGTACAGACCGCCCTGACTGCCCTGAAAGCCCTGCAAAGCAGTATCAACGAGCTGGATCAGAAATGGGCGGATCAAAAGCAGAAGCTGGAGGTTCTCTATGCAGCGCAGGACGCGCTGGCGCAGGCGGAAACCGACGCCCAGAGGGAAATCGGGGAGGTTCAGGACAACGGGGAACTCACAGAGGAGGAAAAGAGCGCCCGGATTACCGCCATCGAAGATAATCTCGCGGCTCGGAAGACGGAAATTCTGGCAGGTGTCGGCTTTGCCGACGAAGCATCGCTGTCCCTGGCGGTGAACACCATGGAAACCGGCCTGAACGTCATTCAGCAGCAGATCGACGCCGCGGAGGCGGCACTGGCCAATCAGGGGCTGAGCCGGGAGGCGCTGGCCGCCGCCATTACGGAAATGGAGGGAAATCTTCAGAAGATTGACGCGGGCATCGCCGCCATCGAAGAGGGACTCACCCAGCTGGACAGCGGTATGCTCCAGCTACAGGACGCCCGGTCGCTGCTGGATCAGCAGAAAACCGCCGGAATTCTGCAAATCAGCACAGGCGCAGCGAAGCTGGCGGTAAGCGGTGCCAGCATTTCCCAGGGTCTGAGCCAGATCGACAGCGGCCTGGACACCATCGAGGACAACCGGGAAGCCGCCCTGGACAAGGCTGATCTCAACAACATCATCACCATGGACATGGTGACCCAGATTCTCGCCGCCCAGAACTTTGCCATGCCGGCGGGCTACGTCCAGCAGGGAGGCGTTCAGTACATGGTCTCCGTGGGCGACGAGATCACGGATCTGGAGACCCTGCAGAATCTGCTGCTCTTTGACCCCGGCATCGACGGCATGGAGCCTGTCCGGCTGAAGGACGTGGCGGTGGTCATGCTCACCGACAACCGGGACGAGACCTACGCCAAGCTGAACGGTCAGGACGGCATCGAGCTGAGCTTTGAAAAGCAGAGCACCTACGCCACTGCCGAAACCACCAACAACATCGCAAGCCGCTTCCGGGAGCTGGAACAGGCGTTTCCCGGGCTGCATTTCGTCTCCCTGATGAGCCAGGGCGACTACATTTACCTGATTGTCAACACCATTCTCAACAGTCTGCTGCTGGGCGCGGTGTTTGCGGTGCTGGTGCTGTTTCTGTTTTTGAAGGATCTGCGCCCCACCTTTATCACCCTGTGCGCCATCCCCATCAGCGTGGTGTTTGCCATCGTGCTGATGTACTTCACCGGGGTCACCATCAACATGATCTCCCTGTCCGGCCTGGCTGTGGCGGTGGGTATGCTGGTGGATAACTCCGTGGTGGTCATCGAGAACATCTACCGGCTCCGTTCCAAGGGCGCGACCGTCATCCAGGCGGCGGTGTCCGGCGCGAAGCAGGTGGCAGGCGCCGTAACGGCCTCCACGCTGACCACCGTGTGCGTATTCGCGCCCATCGTGTTCGTCACGGGCATCACCAAGCAGCTGTTTACCGACCTGGCGCTGACCATGACCTTTGCCCTCATGGCAAGTCTGATCGTCTCCCTGACCCTGGTGCCCGCCATGGCCTCGGGAATGCTGCGCAAGGATCGTCCCATCCGGCAGGGCTTCCTGGAAAAGCGGATGCTGCCTCTGTATCAGAAGGCCGTCCGGTGGGCCCTGGGGCACAAGGCCGTGATCCTGCTGGCAGCAGCCGGGCTGCTGGCGGCGACGGCGCTGGGCAGCCTGTCCAAGGGCTTCTCCTTTATGCCGGATCTGGATATGCCCAATGTCAACGTGTCCATTACCATGCCGGAGGACGCGGACATGGCTAAGGCCGCCGCCCTGGCGGACGAGGTGCTGAACCGGATCTCCCAGGTGGAGGGCATCGACACCGTGGGCGCTATGATGGGCGGCAATTCCTCCCTCATGGGTGGCTCCTCCGGGGACAGCTACGACGTGACGGTGTACATCACCCTCAGCGACGACAAGGCCAGCGGCGCCGCCGTAGGCAGGCAGATCGAGGCGCTGTGCGCGGACATGGACTGCACCGTCACCGCCTCCTCCGCCATGATGGACATGAGCGCCCTCACCGGCAGCGGCATCTCTCTGGATCTGTACGCCGACGACATGGACGCGCTGCAATCCGCCGCCGTGAAAGCCGGGGAAGCCCTGGAAGGCATCGAAGGCGTGGCGGAGGTTTCCAACGGTCTGGAGGACGCCGCTCCGGCGCTCCACATCGCGGTTGACCGCAACGCCGCCATGAAGCACGGTCTGACTGTGGCTCAGATTTACATGGAAATCGCCTCCGGCCTGACGGACAATTCCACAGCCGCCACCCTGGAGCTGGACGGCATATCCACCGATGTCATCATCAAAAAGCCGGAGGGCGCGGTGCTGGATGTACACGCTCTGCGCAACCACGTCTTTGAAGTAACCAAACAAGACGGCACGGTGGAGGAGGTTCCCCTGGGCGACATTGCCAAGGTAGAAAAGACCTACAGCCTCAACTCCATCCACCGTATCAACCAGAAGCGGTATCTGTCCGTCACCGCCACCCTGGAAGAGGGCTACAACGTGACTCTGCTGACCAATCAAGCGCAGAAGGCAATCGAAAAGCTGTATCTGGGCGACGGCGTAGGCTATACCTTTACCGGCGAAAACGAGACCATTATGGAGGCCGTGAACCAGCTGATTCTGATGCTGGCTCTGGGCGTGCTGCTGGTGTATCTCGTGATGGTCGCCCAGTTCCAGAGCCTGAAATCGCCCTTTATCGTGATGTTCACCATCCCCCTGGCCTTTACCGGCGGGTTTTTGGCTCTGCTGATCTGCGGTATGGAGGTCAGCGTCATTTCCCTTATCGGCTTCGTCATGCTGACAGGCATCATCGTCAACAACGGCATTGTTCTGGTAGACTACATCAACCAGCTTCGCCTGGGGGGCATGGAGCGCCGGGAGGCCATTGTGGAGGCGGGTGTCACCAGAATGCGACCCATTCTCATGACCACCATCACCACGGTTTTGGGTCTTATCGACATGGCTCTGGGTCGGAACGCGGGCACGGCAATGATGAAGCCCGTCGCCGTGGTGTGTATCGGCGGTCTGGTGTACGCGACCATTATGACCTTGTTCGTGGTGCCCTGCATCTACGACCTGCTGAGCAAAAAGGAACTGCGCAGCGTCCGGGAAGAGGATCTGAAGTTGCTGGACATTTAGCGGCCGGGCGGCGGGTCGCCGCTGACAATGCGTGGCGGCCAGTGGCCGCTGACAATGCGTGCTCAGGCAGTCTTTAATCGTCACGCCATTGGGTACTGCTCGGTTCGTTACGGAGTACAAAAAGGCTTCTCCTTGAGGAGAAGCTGGCAAAAATCTTTGATTTTTGCCTGATGAGGTGGCGGGGATGCCCCCGCGGGCAATGCGTGCTCAGGCAGTCTTTAATCGTCACGCCATTGGGTACTGCTCGGTTCGTTACGGAGTACAAAAGGATGAGGTGTGCAGTAGTTCGCCCCAACAATCGATACGTTTCGGCGAATCCGTACCGGGCACCCCTCATCCGTCTCGCCTAACGGCGAGCCACCTTCCCCGAAGGGCAATGTCATCAACTTAAGCACATCCCCAAAAGGCTAAATATGTTTTCTGTTTTGCGGATATTTTGCAGTTTTGTGCTTCTTTTCCCGGGGTTCAGAACGATTTGGGCGCACCGGAACCACCGTTTTCATTAAGCGTCTTGTTATTTTCTGGAACAGGAACTCCCGCTTAAGGAGAGATGTGGTTGCAAGCATCTCAACAACGGATCGTTTTAACTCCGAAATCGTCATGCTGATGTTCATTTTATAAGCGTACTTGTTTTCTGGGTTGCTATGCGCTGCCTCAATCTCGTCATGCAGATCATACTCCAGAACACCTACCAAGTTTGCCAGGAACACAGTTGCATAAAAATCCTGTAAAACGGCGGTCAGTGAATAGCCTGTAAAGTTTTCAATTTCCAGCTTGTTTTTCACTTCGTTGTATTTGGTTTCAATACCCCACCGCTTATTGTAGAGCCATTTGAAATCATCTATAGAAATGTCGGTTTCAAATAGATTTGTGATAAGATACTCCGTTATTTCGTCAGAAAGTTGGATTTCTACAACGCGGACTTTTACGGGATATTTCAGCTTGGTAAATTTATGCTCAAAGGTATTATCTGCCAAAGGCAAATCCATAGAACGCAAAAACTCCGTCGGACACCGCATGACAAACTTATGTCCTGCCCGGATGACTGCATCGATCAGAGCAGCAGAAGGATAGCCACGATCCATGATAAACACAGGATTGCTGACTCTTTCGGTTTTGAACGATGTAATCATATCCAGTGCGGCATCCCGTTCGCTGGATTTGCAATGTTCAAACCGAACATCAACGATCATTCCGTTGAGCAGATCGTACAAGCACGAAATCAACGCCTGCACCTGCGGAGCTCCCTGACTTGTTTGTTCTCCGTAAAGATCACTTAATTCGCTGGTGCAGGGCAAATTCAAGCGAGTACCGTCAATGCCAAACAAATGGTAGCCATGCCAGGAAGATAGTTCGACTTTTTCGTAGAATTTGTCTACTACAGCCTGAAAAAGCTCCTGAAATGCTTCTGGCTTAATCCGCTGCCGTCCTTTTGAAAAGGCCTGCTTACTGTACTCGATTTGATGATTCTTCTGCTCATCAAAAAAAGCATTTAGACCAGCCTGCAAACTGGTTTTTGTGCCCCGAATAATTGCAAAAATATAGTCAGTAAAACTCATCTTACGCATCCTCGAAAAATCCATTTGCCGTTTTGTAGATCTGCGGCAAAAATAGTCATCGTAAATAATGTAGTGCAGAAAACGGACTATTTCAAGGTAAAACTTCGTGGATTTCATAAGAATCCCTCCAAAATCGAGATTTCATCTTGATTTTGAAG
>JAQXPK010000082.1 GCA_029100605.1 Bacillota bacterium
CTTTAATTCTTTCCGGCCTGAATTGCGCCAGAATGCGTTATCTTCCTTGCTGGGCGGAAAGCCCAGCGGCGTCATCTGCCTTTTCTGGCACAATTCATTCTCGGAAAGCTTTTAAAGCTTTCAATCAAGAATTAGTATGAATCAATCGGCTTCGGCTGCGCATCGGATCTTTTACTGTCAGCTCGCCGATGGAATCCGAGCTTTTAGAAAGGCCGGGACGAATCGTCCCGGCATCCAGGCGTTCCCGCAGGCGTGCTCACATATAAATAATCAGCAGGCCGGTCAGAAGACCGATGATCACGGCGGTAGCCGGGAGCTTGGAGCGCCACATGAGGATGGACTCCGGCAGCAGTTCGCCGAATACCACATACAGCATGGCGCCGGAGGCGAAGCTCAGCGACAGCGCCAGGGCAATGGGTCCCATGGCTCCCACGGTGAAGCCGAGCAGCGCGCCCAGAATGGTGGGAAAGCCTGTCAGCGCCGTGACGATCACGGCACGCCATTTCGGCATTCCCCCGGAGATCAGCGGCACGGCGACCGCCATCCCCTCCGGAATGTTGTGCAGGCCAATGACGATTGCCATGGTCAGCCCGCCCCGGTTCAAAAGGGTCTGCTTGGCGGTGCGGGCGAAGGACGCGCCGATGACCATGCCCTCCGGCACATTGTGCAGCGCAATGGCGGCTGCCATCACCAGCCCCGCCAGGAACAATCCGCTGCGGGGCTGGCGGCCCTCCCGGTGCTCCTGCAAATGGTTCGCATGGGTCAACTCCTCCAGGGAGTCGGCGGTGCGGGGATGGTTCTCGTCGATATGGGCCACCTCGTGGTTGGTATTGCGGTCAATCCAGGCGTTCAGCAAAGCGATCACCACATAGCCAACCAGAATTCCCGCCACAACCAGCCAAACGTTGGTACTCATTTGATTCGGGTGCAGCGCCTCCGTCAGCAGGTCAAAACACACCACAGCGGTCATGACCCCCGCGGCAAAGGACAGAAGCAGGCTGACAGTCTTGCTGGAATCCTTGCGGAACAGGCAGGAGACCAGTCCACCCATCCCCGTTCCACCCATGCCGGCAAGGGCCGTTATCCCGATGATACTCCATATCATGTTTTCCAAATGCCTCCTTGTGTGAGACCGGTCTCACGTTTCCCGCATATCCTAGCACATTCCCCCTGATCTGTCAATTTACGTTTTCCTTCGACGTTCCCTTCGGGCAGCGGGAATCCACAGCCGCGGCAGCCGGAAGCTGACGGAACGCAATTCCGTGCCTGCAAGCTGCCGCCTCCGCGCCGGGCGCAAGCCTCGGATTCAGTCATCTCGCTGTCCCATTGGGGAAACCGGAGGCTGCCAAAAAACATGCCGGAGAACGCCCTGGAAGGACGTTTGCTTTCGCCTCATAAACAAATTTTTTATCTCTCTCACAAATTTTTTGCAATATATCGGCGCATATCATGAAATCTGCCACTTTACTTGAGGGCTAAAATGTGTTAGACTATTAGCATTCTTCCACTTTTTGAATTTTTTCCTTTCGGAAAATTCATTCCGATGTGTCCCTTCCCTCATCTGTAATTTGGCGTCCGCCATTTTATAGGCTGTCCGCCAGTTCCGCTCCGCAGCCGCCGCATGGAAGAAGCGTCCGGCAGAGAAGAACTGCGCGGGCGCTCATACCGGCCCTTTTCCAGGCCGGCTCCCTTATCAACCGGAGAACAAGAAAGGAATGATCACGATGCAAACAATGAAACGACTGCTCGCCGCCGTGCTGACCCTGACCATGGTTTTCGCGCTGGCTGCCTGCGGCGGAAACTCCGGCGCGGCTGACAGTGCCACCACAGGTGCCGCCGCTCCTGCGGAGACCGCCGCTCCTGTGACCGAGAACGCGGTGTACAGAACCCTGTATGCCTCCGAGGTCACCACCCTGAACTACCTGATCACCGGTCGGACCAACGAGCTGACCATCGCCGCCAACGTGGTAGACTGCCTGGTGGAGTATGACTCCTACGGCAACGTTCAGGCTGCTCTGGCAACCGACTGGGAGCAGAATGAGGACGCCACCGTCTGGACCTTCCACATCCGTGAGGGTGTGAACTGGGTCGACAAGGACGGCAACGTTGTCGCTCCCGTCACCGCCAACGACTGGGTCTCTTCCGCCCGGTATGTCTGTGACGCCGCCAACGATTCCGACACCTTCTACCTGATGGGCGACGTTGTCGCCGGCGCCAACGCGTACTACGACTGGACCGCCTACCAGATGGCTCTGCCTACCGCCACCGACGGCACCGATGAAAACGGCAACCCCGTGAAGATCATCACCGACGAGGACGGTGAAGAGTCTGTCCTGGAGGAGGTTCCCGAAGCCTCCGTTGAAGACATCGGCGTCAAGGCGCTGGATGACTACACCCTGGAATTCACCCTGGAGTCTCCCCGCCCTTACTTCCTGTCCATGGTCTCCTTCGGCCCCTACATGCCTGTGTACGGCCCCTTCCTGGAGCAGTGCGGCAGCAAGTTCGGCACGGATAACAGCAACCTTCTGTACAACGGTGCGTTCGTTCTGTCCACCTATCAGCCCCAGCAGCAGCGTGTCCTGACCAAGAACGCCTCCTACTGGGATAAGGACAATGTGTTCCTGGACGCCATCCAGATGACCTACAACGCCGAGGCCTCCTCTATCTCCACCACCATGTACCAGTCCGGTGAAGTGGATCAGGCGGACGTTTCCTCCAACCTGCTGTCTGCCATGATGGCTGATCCCGCCACCAAGGATCTGATCCATCCCACCCGTTCCGATACTTCCTACGCCTACTGGTATCTGTTCAACTTCGATCCCAACTTTGACGAAGAGTATGAGCCGGAGAACTGGAACCTCGCCGTGAACAACGAGAACTTCCGCAAGTCCATCGTTCACGCCTTCAACCGGATGCCTGCTCTGGCGACCAACGACCGCATCGATCCCGAATCCTTGAAGTGCAACACCATCACCCCCTCCGGCTTTGCCTCCGCCTCCAAGGATTACGCCTACTACGGCGACCTTGCCAAGTACACCGAGGGCGACAACTTTGACGCCGATCTGGCGCTGGAGTATAAGGAAAAGGCCGTTGAGGAGCTGACCGCCGCCGGTGCCACTTTCCCCGTGAAGATGCTCATGTGCTTCAACCCCACCTCCCCCAACTGGGCAGAGGAGTGCCAGGTTGTAGAGCAGACCATTGAGAACATTCTGGGCAGCGACTATGTGGACATCATCGTCCAGGCCGGCCCCGAAACCGGTTTCCTGAGCGCCATCCGCCGCAGCGGCAAGTATGCCTTCATGAAGTGCAACTGGGGCGCTGACTACGCTGATCCCGAGACCTGGACCGATCCCTTCATCAGCTGGACGGACAGCAACGGTGAAGTGGACAGCAACAGCTACAGCTTCATCTGCAACAGCACCGATCCCACGACCCAGGCTCTGTACGCGGAGTATATGGATCTGGTGAACGCCGCCAAGGCCATCACCGACCCCAACGAGATGGATGCCCGGTATGAAGCCTTCGCCAAGGCCGAGGCTTTCCTGCTGGATCACGCCTTCGCCATTCCCTTCTCCATCAGCAACCGCAGCTATCAGATGTGCAACCTGAACACCTTCGAGGGTCAGTACGCCTCCTTCGGTATGGCGAACCTGCGCTACAAGGGTGAGCATCTGTATTCCACCTCCATGAGCCTGGAGCAGTACCAGCAGGCCTACGCCGATTGGCAGGCCAAGATGGCTGGCTGATTTCCGGCACACAACGCAAATTACGAGAGAAGCCCTCGCCTTCGGGGGCTTCTCTCAAAGCCGTATTATTTGGTTTCGTTTTCGGAGCCTGTACCGGTGCCGCTCCCAGGGAAACGGCAGCGGTATTGGCTCTGAGCCGCGCACAACCCAGGAGGACTTCATATGGCAAAATACATAACAAAACGCGTCCTGCGATCTCTCGTCACCATGTTCATCATCATCACGGTTCTCTTTGCCCTTCTGCGGCTGATGCCTATCGAGGGATACTTTGAAAACTACGACAAGATGAGCGCCACCCAGGTGCAGGTCAAACTTCAATCCCTCGGCCTGACCGATTCGCTGCCCAAGCAGCTTCTGCGGTTTTACAAGCAGATTTTCCACGGCGATCTGGGGGAATCCAACGTCTACCGCAAGGGCGTTGCCATCACGGAGATCATCGCGGAGAAAATTCCCATTTCCCTGAAGCTGGGGCTGATCTCCCTGGCCATCGCTCTGGCGGTGGGACTTCCCCTGGGCGTGCTGATGGCCCGGAGCACCCGGACGCGGTTCAAAATTGGAGACCGGCTGGGCACGGTGTTCATCGTGCTGGTGCAGGCCATGCCCTCGGCTGTGTATCACATTCTGATCCAGTTTGCCGGTTCCCAGACCTACATCGGCAAGGAAATTCTGGGTCTGCCCATGCTGTTCGACGCGTCCAACCCCAAAAGCTACATTCTTCCCGTGATTTCTCTGTCCATCGGCAACATTGCCTACTACGCCATGTGGCTGCGGCGGTACATGGTGGACGAGTCCAACAAGGACTATATCCGCCTGGCCCGGGCCAAGGGCGTTCCGAACAGCAAAATTTCCTTCCGCCACGTGTTCCGCAACGCCTTTGTCCCTCTGGTGCAGTACATCCCCAACTCCATCCTGTTTACCCTGATGGGCTCGCTGTACGTGGAATCTCTGTACTCCGTGCCCGGTATGGGCGGCCTGCTGGTCACCGCCATCAAGCGCCAGGACAACACCCTGGTGCAGGCGCTGGTGCTGATTTACGCCGTGATTTCCATTCTGGGTCTGCTCTTCGGCGACATTCTCATGGGCATCGTCGATCCCCGGATCAGTTTCGCAAAGAAGGAGGGCTCCCGCTGATGAAACGTTCTTCCTTCCGTCCCATCCGCCGCCAGATGACCGAAGCTCTGGAGGACAAGCTCACCGAGCAGCTGAAGCAGGAGGTGCACCCCCCGATGTCCGACGAGGAGGCCTTCTCCTTCGCCGAATTCAACGCCGAGGACGCGGAGCGGGGCGGCTATTCCGATTATTCCTACTGGAAGTCCACCCTCCGGGCTTTTTTCCAGAACAAAATCGCTGTGTTTTTCCTCATCGTCATGGTGACGGTGCTGTTGTTCACCTTCATCCAGCCCTATCTGCCCGGTCAGAAGGATCCCCTGCTGATTCACAATGACGAATGGGGTCTGCCCCTGAACAACATTCCACCCAACAAGGAATTCTGGTTCGGCACCAACGCCATCGGTCAGGATCTCTGGGCGAGAATCTGGTCCGGCACCCGCACTTCTTTGTTCATCGGCTTCACCGTAGCTCTGGTGGAAGCCGTAGTCGGCATCTTCGTGGGAATTCTGTGGGGCTATGTCCGCAAGCTGGATTTCTTCTTTACGGAGCTGTATAACATTCTGGACAACATTCCCCAGACATTGCTTCTGATCCTGATCTCCTACGTGCTGAAGCCCGGCGTATCCACCATCATCTTTGCCCTGTCCCTGACCGGCTGGCTGGATATGGCTCGGTTCATCCGCAATCAGATCATCATTATCCGGGATCGGGACTACAACCTGGCCTCCCGGTGCCTGGGCATCTCCACCGGGCGGATTATGGTCAAGAATCTGCTGCCCTACCTGGTATCCGTGATTACCATGCGCATGGCGCTGGCAATCCCCTCCGCCATCGGCAACGAGGTGTTTGTCACCTATATTGGCATCGGCCTGCCGGTGGACATTCCCTCTCTGGGCAACCTGATTCAGACCGGACGCTCCCTGATGACCGTAGCGTCTCTGCGCTACCAGCTGTTCTTCCCCGTAGCCGTGCTGGTGGTCATTACTGTCTCTTTCTACATCATCGGCAACGCCTTCGCCGACGCCGCCGATCCCAAAAACCACGTCAAATAAGGAGGGAAATGCTGTGGACGATCAAAATGTCATTCTCTCCATCCGGGATTTGAACGTGAAATTCACCCTTCGCGGTCAGGTTCTCCACGCCATCCGCGGCGTGTCCCTGGACGTGTATCAGGGCGAAAGCCTCGCCATCGTAGGCGAATCCGGCTCCGGTAAATCCGTGTTCGTCAAGTGCACCATGGGTCTGCTGGACGCCAACGGCTTTATCGACAGCGGCTCTATCCTCTACAACGGCATGGATCTGACCAAGTTCAAAACCGACAAGGACTGGCTGAAAATCCGGGGTCGGGAAATCGCCATGGTGTTCCAGGATCCCATGACCTCCCTCAACCCCCTGAAAACCATCGGCAAGCAGATCCAGGAAGCCGTGGAGCTGCACCAGGGGCTCAGGGGCAAGGCGGCCTATGACGCCGTTCTGGAGGTGCTCTCCGACGTGGGCATCGACGATCCCCCGCGGCGCTACGGGCAGTACCCCCACGAATTTTCCGGCGGTATGCGCCAACGGGTGGTCATCGCCATCGCCGTGGCCTGCCGTCCCAAAATTCTGATCTGTGACGAGCCCACCACCGCCCTGGACGTGACCATTCAGGCGCAGATTCTGGAGCTTATCAAGGCCATGCAGAAAAAGTACAACCTGACCACCATCTACATCACCCATGATCTGGGCGTGGTCGCCAACGTGGCTGACCGGATCGCCGTTATGTACGCGGGGGATATTGTGGAGCTAGGTAAGTGCGACGAGGTGTTCTACGACCCCCGGCACCCCTACACCTGGGCGCTGCTGTCCTCCCTGCCCCAGCTGGGCGTCAAGGACGAGCCACTGTACTCCATTCAGGGTACGCCGCCCAACCTTTTCCACGAGGTGAAGGGCGATGCCTTTGCCCCCCGGAACCCCAAAGCACTGAAAATCGACTTTGTAGAGCGGCCTCCCTTCTTTGAGGTGACGCCTACCCACTATGCCCGCACCTGGCTGCTGGATCCCCGGGCTCCCAAGGTGGAGCCGCCGGAGCACGTCCGCGTTCTGCGGGAGAAGGGAGTGAACCGCGTTGGCTGAAGACAGAAAGAAGCTGGTGGAAGTCCAGGATCTCACCGTGCAGTTCGGCTCCCGGCGGCATCCCTTTACCGCGGTGGACAAGGTTTCCTTCCACATTTATCAGGGCGAGACCTTCGGCCTGGTGGGCGAGTCCGGCTCCGGCAAGACCACTATCGGCCGCGCCATCATCCGCATTCACCCCACCGCAGGCGGTAAGATCCTATTCGACGGGAAACAGATCAATGGACGGATTTCCCGATCCCTGGATCGGGAGGTCACCCGGCGGATTCAGATGATCTTCCAGGATCCTATGTCCTCCCTGAACGAACGAGCCAAGGTGGACTATATTGTCAGTGAGGGACTGTACGCCGGTGGACACCACACTCCGGAAGAAGAGCGCAAGGCGAAGGTCGCCAAAGCCCTGTCCGATGTGGGTCTGCTGCCCGAATTTGCCAGCCGGTTTCCCCACGAGTTCTCCGGCGGTCAGCGCCAGCGTATCGGCATTGCCCGGGCGCTGATTATGGAGCCGGACTTCATCATCGCCGACGAGCCCATTTCCGCCCTGGACGTATCCATCCGGGCTCAGGTGCTGAATCTGCTGTCCAAGCTCCAGAAGGAGCGGAACCTCACCTATTTGTTCATTGCCCACGATCTGTCGGTGGTTCGCTTCATCTGCGACCGCATCGCCGTCATCCACAAGGGCAAGATCGTGGAGCTGGCGGAAAGCGAGGAGCTGTTCGCCCATCCCCTGCACCCCTACACCCGGGCGCTGCTGTCCGCCATTCCCCAGCCCGACCCCATCGCGGAGCGGCAGAAGAAGCTCCTTGTCTACGACCCCAGCTGCCACCACTACAGCGAAACCAACCAGCCCGCCTGGACCGAGATCGTTCCCGGTCACTTTGTCCTCGCCAGCGAGGAAGAGCTGGAAGCCTACAGAAAACAGTTTTGATTTTCTTTTGCAAGCAGAACACAGGCGCGTGTTCTGCTTGCAACCATTTTCTTTTTTTGAGGTATCTGCCATGATCGAACCCAAGCCTCTGTTTCCCGGCGCCCGGGTGGCGCTGGTGGGCCCCGCCTCCGCCGTGCCGGAGGAAAAGCTTCAGCCTGCCCTTGACCTGGTTCGGCAGCTGGGCATGGAGCCAGTGCCGTACCCCTCCTGCTATTTTGCCAACCGGGACGGCTACTTTGCCGCCTCCGACACCCAGCGGGGGGCGGACATCAACCGTGCCTTTGCCGATCAAACCATCGACGGCATCTGGTGTATCCGGGGCGGCTACGGCGCTCACCGGATTCTGCCCCTGCTGGACGCCGAGCTCATCCGCCGCAATCCCAAGTGGTTCGGCGGTTACTCCGATGTCACCGCCCTGCACACCTTCCTGAATCAGGTCTGCGGTCTCGTCACCTACCACTGCACCATGCCCTCCACGGAGCCGCACCCGGACGATTACACCCTGGGGTATCTGAAAAAGGCTCTGTTTGGCGGTCTTACCGGCTCCCTTTCCAATCCAGAGGGGCAAGGCATCCGCACGCTGGTGCCGGGACAGGCGGAGGGCGTCCTCTGCGGCGGCAATCTTTCTCTGCTGGCAGCTTCCTTGGGCACGCCCTGGGAAATCGAGACAAAGGGCAAGCTGCTCTTTCTGGAGGACATCGGAGAAAAGACCTACCGCATTGACAGTATGCTCACCCAGCTGCGCAACGCCGGGAAATTTCGGGACTGCGCCGGCATCCTTCTGGGTGCCTGGACGGACTGCGTGCCGGAAATGCCGGAGCGCACGCTGACCCTGGACGAGATCTTTGCCCAGCTCATTGTCCCCACAGGGAAGCCCGCCGTTATGAACGTTGCCTGCGGCCACTGTGCCACGACGATGGCTCTGCCCATGGGCGGAAATTGCCGTCTGGACGCGGATAAGCGCGAAATCACGCTGGAAGGGGTGTAAACATGGACACGCTCACAAAAAAACTGGAGGCGGTCATGGATGCCTTTCCCGCCAAATCCGCGCTGTACTGCGTCGATCTCACCACGCAGACACCCATCGCCGCCATCCGGGAAACCACCCGGGTCGTTTCCGCCTCCACCATCAAGGTGCCCATTTTGTGCTGCGCCCTACAGGATGTGATGGAGGGGAGACTATCGCTTCAGCAGAGTCTGGCAATCACGCCAGACAATTTCTGTGATGACACGGAGGTCTTTGAGCCTGGCTACCGCCGCGACGGCGCGACCCTCTGGGAGATGCTGTACTGGATGATCGTCTCCAGCGACAACACCGCCACCAACACGGTGATCTCTCTGCTGGGCTACGACCACGTCAACCGTTACTGCGAAGCAATCGGCCTGTCCCAGACCTCTCTTCAGCGGAAAATGCTGGACTACCAGGCCATTGCGGAGGGGCGGAACAACTACACCTCACCCCTTGATCTGTACCGGGTGTTCTCCCTGCTGTACCGGGGGGAAATCCTGACCCAGAGCCTCCGGGACGTGGCCTTTGACTTTCTCTCCCGCTGCCGCAGCACCGACGCGCTGCAGCGCTACATTCCCGACCCCGTCCCTGTACTCCATAAGCCCGGCGGGCTGGATCACCTGAACCACGACGCGGGCATTTTCCTGCTGAAAGACCGCCCCTACTATCTGGGCGTCTTTACCTGGGACGGCCCCGCGCTGGACGGACAGCCCCAGCAGAACCGGCTCATCGGGCAGCTGTCCCGGATGGTTTATGACGCCATGAAAGGAGAATGCTGAGATGAAAGCCATTGTGAAGGTTCCCGTCTGCTCCCTGCTTGCCGCGCCCACCCGGGAAAGCACTCTGGAGGACGAGGTGCTTTACGGCATGGTGGTGGAGATCCTCGAAGCGCCGGCTCCCGGCTGGTATCGTATCCGCACCCACTACCGCTATGAGGGCATCGTCTCCGGGGAGGATCTGCTCGTGGACGACGAGGCCGCCGCCCGGTGGGAAGCACTGCCCAAAAAGGTCATCCGCAACAAGAATTTCTGTGACGTGCTCTCTGAGCCAAAGGTGCAGGGCTGGATCCTCGCCGCCCTGCCCCGGGGCGGGGTCGTATCCCCCGTGGGGCAGCCGGAGAAAGGCTGGCGGAAGATTCTTCTGGTGGACGGAAGAACGGGGTTTCTACCGGAGAGTATCCTGTCCGACCTTCCCACCGCGCCAGTGTCCCAGGACGAAAGCGTACTGCGTCAGGCGCTGGTGGATTCCGCCATGCTCTACCGGGGCACCCACTACCGCTGGGGCGGAAAATCCCCCATGGGCATCGACTGCTCCGGCCTTTGCTCCATGGCCTATCTGCTTTGCGGCATCCTCATCTACCGGGACGCTCATATCCGGGAGGACTTCCCCATTCACGAAATCCCCATAGAAGCCATCAAGCCCGGGGACCTGCTGTTTTTCCCCGGTCACGTCGCCATGTACATCGGCTCCGGCCGCTACTGCCACAGCACCGGCAAGCACGGAGACAACGGCTTCACCGTCAATTCCCTGATCCCCAGTGACCCCGATTATCGGGCGGATCTGCGTGAGCATATCACCCAGGTCGGCTCCTATTTTTGAGAAAGGAAGAATTCTATGAAAGTTTTTTTGAGCGCGGATATGGAAGGCACCTGCGGCGTCGTCTCCTGGCCCGAGACGGAGCCTGCCACTCCCTTTGACTACGCCCCCATGCAGAAGCAGATGACCCGTGAGGTGGCAGCCGCCTGCCGGGGCGCTCTGGCCGCCGGTGCGGAAGAGGTTCTGGTGAAGGACGCCCACGACTCCGCCCGGAACATTGACCCCACTGCCCTGCCCCGGAACATCCGCATGAACCGGAGCTGGTCCGGCGACCCCTTAAGCATGATGAGCGGCCTGAATCAGGAGAAATTCGACGCCGTGTTCTTCACCGGCTACCACGCTTGGGCCGGCTGCCCCGGCAACCCCCTGAGCCACACCATGAACGGCAAAAACAACCATGTTTTCCTCAACGGCACGCTGTGCAGCGAGTTTCTCCTCAATTCCTACACCGCCGGCTATTACGGCGTTCCCGTGGCTCTGCTCACCGGCGACAAGGCGCTGTGTGACTTTGCCAAAACGCTGATTCCCGCCATCACCACCGTCCCCGTCAATGTGGGCCGGGGCGGCAGCGTCACCTCATTGCATCCCGACGAGGCGGTGGAGCGCATTGAAGCGGCGGCGAAGGAGGCGGCGGCAAAGGCCGATCAGTGCGTCGTCCCCATGCCGGAACACTTCCACATGGAGATCGACTTTTTCAAGCACCATGTGGCCTACTCCAAGAGCTTCTACCCCGGCGCCGTGCTGAAGGACGACAAGATCGTCTGCTTCGACTCCGACGACTGGTTTGAAATGCTCCGCTTCTGCCACTTTGTCCTCAGCGACGGCTGAGTTTTCCACAAACGCAAGGGTATGCGCCTTCCCGGCGCATACCCTTTTCTTTTACCTGCCAAAAAATACGAAGAAAACAAGCTGAATTTTGGGCAGCATTATTATTGACCATCTGGTCAATAATAATTATAATAGAAGCGATTTTTCAGCAGGAGGCCGTTATGAAGAAGAGCGAAAGAACAGAACTCACCGTTTCCCGGATTGTGGACGCGGCAATGGAAGAGTTCGGGAAGAACGGATACGCCGGCGGAACCGTGAACAACATCTGCAAGACGGGAATCAACAAGGGGCTGCTCTACCACAATTTCTCCGGAAAGGACGCCCTCTACCTTGCCTGTCTCAGGCGTAGCTGCGAAAAACTGACGGCGTACCTTCGGGAGCGGGACGCCGGGTCGGACTTGAAGCGGTACATGGAAGCCCGTATGGCTTTTTTCGACACCTTCCCCAATGAAGCCCATATTTTCTTTGAGGCGCTGCTCAATCCCCCCGCGGGTCTTTCCGCTGAAGTTGCCGACGCATTGTCGGACTTTACCGTGCTGAATGAGGAAGTCTTTCAAAAATTCATGAACACCCTCCGGCTTCGCGATGGCGTAACCAGGGAGAACGCCCTTTCCTATTGTCACCTGATACAGACCATGTTCAACGGCTACTTCAGCAGCCCGGCCTTTCAGAGCATCCCACTGACGGAAAAGGCAAAAATCCACGAAGAAGCCACTTCCAGACTGTTGGATTACATGATTTACGGAATTGCAAAGGGAGAATAAAATATGGTTGGTTATTTGCTGCGTTGGTTGCTAACCCTCGCCGCTGCTTTCCTCGCCGGGAAGCTGATGGCGAAAATCAAAATGCCCTCGATCTTGGGATGGTTGATTGCGGGTATGCTCCTTGGCCCCCATGCGGTGGGGCTGATGCCTCAGACGATCTTGGACGCCGGGTGGTATCGCCTGATTATCATGTGGATGCAGTGCGCTTTCGGCGTTATGCTGGGAGCTGAGTTGATCTGGAAGAAGCTCAAAAGCTACGGAAAGGCGCTGGTCATCACAACTCTGACCCAATCCCTTGGCACGTTTGCCTTGGTCAGTCTTGCCTTTGGAATCATATTTGCGGTAACCGAGGTACCGATCTACCTGGCGTTTGTCTTCGGCGGAATCGCCCTCGCCACAGCGCCTGCGCCGGCACTGTCGATCGTCAACGAGTTCCACGCGAAAGGGCCGGTGACCGACACGCTTCTGCCCATGACAGTACTGGACGATGTTGTGGGAATCGCGGTTTTCTTTACCGTCAATTCCCTGGTGGCACGGGCGGTTTCCGGCGGTGCCGTTCCCCTGGTCATGATTCCCGTCATGATCTTTCTTCCCATTGTTGTGGGTGGCGTCGTTGGGCTTCCCACCGGCCTGCTGCTGAAACGATGCCGGAAAAAGGCACCCACGCTGGCTGTGCTGCTCCTGGGCATTACCGTCACCATGGGAATCGGCTGGACGCTCAATACCTTCCTGCTCACCGGAATTACCCTGAACTATATGCTGATGGGCGTCTCCTTCGCCGCCGTTTTTTCCAATCTCGTACCGGAGGCACGGTTAAACGAGATTTCCGCTGACTTCTCCCCCGTACTGGGTGTTTCCCTGCTGGCAGCAATCGTCGATCTGGGCGCGCCCCTGAATTATCACCTGATCCTGGGGGCGGGACTGTATACCTTCGTCTACATTCTCTCCCGCGCCTGCGGCAAGTATTTCGGCGCAAGATTCGGTGCCAGAATCACGGGTATGCCGGGCACGGTGCGGAAGTACCTCGGTTTGACCCTGCTCCCCCATTCCGGCGTATCCCTGGTGTTTACGGGAATCATATGTTCCACCCTTGCCTCTGTGCCGCAGCTTGTGCAGATCGTCCAGGGCACAATCGCTGCCGCTGCCGTTATCAACGAGTTTATTGCGGTAATCGCCGCGAAAAAGGGCTTTGAATTGGCAAAGGAAATTCCAAAGGCACCAAAAACAGCATGATTCTCTACCCGCTGCTGAAGCCCGGCAGCGGGCGTGCTTTTCTCTTGCAAATCGGCTGATTTGTGCTATAGTAAAAGGAAAAAAGGAGACAGACAGATGAACAAGGAATTCCTCTACACCCTGCTTGACAGTATGTCCGTATCCGGGCATGAGATTCCCCTGCAGAAAAAGGTCATCGCGGAAATGGCCCCCCACTGCGACAAAATCCTTACGGATTACACCGGCAACGTGGTGTGTGTGCTGAACCCGGACGCCCCCTTCAAGGTGATGCTTGCCGCCCACATTGACGAAATCGGCCTCATCGTCACCCACATCCAGCCCGACGGCCTGCTGCGGGTGGCAAAATCCGGCGGCATTTTCCCCGGCACCTATCCCGGGCATCAGGTCGCCGTCCACGGCTACGCCGGGACGGTATACGGCGCGGTGGTTCGCTCCAAGGCCATGGACAAAGCCGACCTGAAGGTGGACGAGCTGTACATCGACATCGGCGCGAAGGACGCTGCCGACGCCCGGAAATACGTCCAGGAGGGCGACCCCGTCCACCTGAACACCTACCATCAGGAAATGCTCAACGGTTTCCTCTCCGCCCGGGCTGTGGATGACCGGGGCTGCGCCTTCATCATTCTGGAAGCCCTGAAACGGGCAAAAGCGCTGGGCTGCACCATCGGCGTCTACACCGCCACCACCGTGGGCGAGGAGACCACCGGACGGGGTTCCCACTGGGTCGGCTCCCGAATTCAGCCGGATGTTGCCATCGTCACCGATGTCACCTATGCCTCCGACTATCCCGGTGTGGATCCCAAGGAATCCGGGGAGGTCAAGCTGGGCGGCGGCGGTGTGATCTGCAACAGCTCCATCGCAAATCAGAAGCTCAACGATCTGCTGAAGGCCGTGGCGAGGGAAAACGGCATCCCCTACCAGGTGGAATCCTACATGGGCAGAACCTACACCGACGCGGACAATCTTCACGTCACGGGCACCGGTGTCGTCACCGCCCTATTGTCCCTGCCGCTTCGCTATATGCACTGCCCCTGCGAGGTCTGCCACATGGACGACATTGAAAATTCCATCGAATTGCTGGCACGCTTCCTGTGCCGGATTGACGCGCATACCGACCTCGACCCCTTCCATTGATTTCCAAAACCGTTTATCCATAACCATTTACATATTGGGAGGAAACCATCATGACCTATCAGGAAGTGCTCCAGAACGCGAGAGAAACCCTAAGCCCCAACTGCAAGGCCTGTCCCGTCTGCAACGGTAAGGCCTGCGGCAATCACATTCCCGGCCCCGGCGCCAAGGGTGTCGGCGACACCGCCATTCGCAACTATGAAAAATGGCAGGAAATCCGGATCAACATGGACACCATTCACCCCTTCGTCACCCCGGACACCTCGCTGGAGCTGTTCGGCAAGTCCTTCCGCTATCCCTTCTTCGCCGGCCCTGTAGGTGCCGTCACCACCCACTACAGCGACAAGTATGACGACATGGCCTACAACAACATTCTGGTCAAGGCCTGCGCCGACAACGGCATTGCCGCCTTTACCGGCGACGGCCTCAACGCTGAGGTGATGAAGGTGGCCTGTCAGGCCATCGCCGCCGCGGGCGGCATGGGCATCCCCACGGTGAAGCCCTGGAATCAGGAGACCATCGAGGCGAAAATGGAGCTGTGCAAGCGCTCCGGCTGCTTTGCCGTGGCGATGGACATTGACGCGGCGGGTCTGCCCTTCCTGAAGAACATGAATCCCCCGGCTGGCAGCAAAACCGTGGAGCAGCTGGCGGAAATCGCCAAAACGGCGCTCAGACCCTTTATCGTCAAGGGTGTCATGACCGTCGCCGGTGCCCGGAAGGCTCAGCAGGCGGGGGCTTCCGCCATCGTGGTCAGCAACCACGGCGGTCGGGTGCTGGATCAGTGCCCCGCCACGGCGGAGGTGCTGGCAGACATCGTGGACGCCCTGAAGGGCAGCGGCGTCAAAATCATCGTAGACGGCGGCATCCGCAGCGGCGTGGACGTGTTCAAGGCGCTGGCAATCGGTGCGGACGCGGTGATCATCTGCCGCCCCTTCGTTCCCATGGTCTACGGCGGCGGAGAGGAGGGCGTGAAGCTCTTTATCGAAAAGATCGGCGCAGAGCTGAGCGACACCATGGCAATGTGCGGTGCCAAGGATCTGGCCTCCATCAACCGGGATATGCTCTTTTTGAAATAACCCGAAGTGCTTATCGATTTTACTCAGCTACCCGACACATAGAACTTTGAATTGACAATTAACAATGGACAATTGACAATTAAGAAATCCCTTCGGGATATATTAAAATAAGAATAATTTTGACGAAAATACCCGCTATTATTTCAAAAAGCTTCCCGCAGGGGCACAATAATAATTGTCAACTGTCAATTGTCAATCCGGCGAGGCAGCTAAATTCCAATTTGCTGGTTTGCTGAGTTAAGCTGGTATGCATATCATCCAAACTCCCCACAGCGGCAGGCGCGAACGTGCGCCTGCCGCTTTTTGAGGGACTGCCCCATTCTCCCCCGGCAAAAGTTCAGAGCGGCATGGGGTGTCCTGGGCGAGACTCCGCAAAATGCCCAAATGTGAACAGAGTATTACGCAAAATCTGTCAGATTTTACGAATTATTCAACTCAGCGACATTTGTGCTTCACAGATGAACAAATGTGGTGTATAATCAGGTCGTTCTGCCAGCCAGCCGCCGCAGACGGCACACTCAACGGAAAGGATCCCCCTATGGAACTGACACTGAAACAGAGACTTGACAAGTTGCTGGAGGCCTATTCCCACTGCTACGATGTTTCCCGCAGCGAGCAATCCGGTGAAAGTCCTTTTCCCGCCACGGCTACCTATTATCTTCGGGATGACAATTACCTGATTACCAAGCAGCACATTCTGTCCACAGTGGAACAGTACGAATATGTGTATTTCTTTCTGTGCGATCATCTGGATGTGCCTACCCTGCAAAAGCAGATTGAGCTGTCCAAGCAGCTGGGACTTGCCAGGATCAAGCCCTGCAAGACCCATATGTGCTCTTACGTGACGCTGGTGATACTGGCTGACACCATCGACCCGGAGGCGGCGCGTCTGGTCAAGCGCACCCGCTACCGGAAGAACTACCTTCTGACGCTCCACGGCTGGATGGAGTATCACCTGGCAGCTATGGAATGCAGCAGCAACCGCTTTCTGTCCAATCCAGCCGGGAAGGAAGCACGGAAGAATCTGGAGCGCAATTTCGCGCCCCGGGAAAAGAAAAAGAAGGGAGAAAAATAACCTTATGAACGGACTCGTACTTCTCATCCTCAGCATCGCTGTCCTGCTCTGCGGCTACGTCTTTTACGGACGCTACCTGTGCAAGAAGTGGGGCGTCGGCGAAGCCAAGGAGCCTACCCCCGCTCATACCATGGAGGACGGCGTTGACTACGTCCCCGCAAAGGCCCCGGTTGTTATGGGCCATCACTTCTCATCCATCGCCGGTGCCGGCCCCATTACCGGCCCCATCAGCGCAATCTCCATGGGCTTCGGCTGGGGTGCCTGTGCGCTGTGGATTCTCATCGGCGGTATTTTCTTCGGCGGCGTCCATGACTTTGGCGCTCTGTTCGCCTCTCTGCGGCACGGCGGCAGATCCATCGGCGAAATCATTTCCGTCAATATGTCCAAGCGCGCCAAGCGCCTGTTCATCATCTTCTCTTACCTGACCCTGATTCTGGTGGTTGCCGCCTTCTCCTCCATCGTCGCCGGTACCTTCGGTGCCACATTCGTCGATGGCGTTGTGGACAAGGCCGCTTCCCTGAGCAACGCCCGGGTTGCCATGGTTTCCCTGCTGTTCATCGTCATCGCCATCGCGTTCGGCTTCTGCGTGTACCGCCGCAACGTTCCCATGGGGGTGGCTTCCGTGATCGGCGTGCTGGCTATCGTCGGCATCATCGCCATCGGCATGAACTTCCATCCCATCTACCTGTCCGCCAACACCTGGATGTGGATCGTGGGCATTTACATTTTGATTGCTTCCGTCGCCCCCGTGTGGATTCTGTTGCAGCCCCGAGACTATCTGTCCTCCTTCCTGCTGTATGCCATGCTGGCTCTGGCGGTTGTGTCCGTGTTTGTGGGTCATCCCTCCATGGACAGCCTGCCCGTGCTGAACACCCCGGGCAACCCCACTCCTGTCTTCCCCGTTCTGTTCACCACCATCGCCTGCGGCGCTATTTCCGGTTTCCACTCTCTGGTCTCCTCCGGCACCACTGCCAAGCAGCTGGATAAGGAAACCGACGCCAAGCCCATCGCCTACGGCGGTATGCTGCTGGAGTGCGTTCTGGCGATTCTGACCCTGGTTGCCACCGCCTATGCCTACAGCTGGAACCAGGCCAACCCCGATCTGGCTCTGAAGGGTGCCACTGCCATCTTTGGCGGCGGCATCGCCGGCATGATCGATCCCAGCCGGGGCACCGTTTACGAGATCCTGTATACCCTGCTGGTTCTGACCTACTCCGCCTTCTGCCTGACTTCTCTGGACACCGCCACCCGTCTGGCCCGGTTTATGTTCCAGGAGTTCTGGCTGGACGGCTCCAAGGGTGAGACCCCGGACAATGTCACCGGCTACAAGAAGGTTCTGTCCAACCCCTATGTCGCCACCGTCATCACCGTGGTTCTGGGCATCCTGCTGGGTCTGAACGGCTACGGCAAGATCTGGGCGCTGTTCGGCTCCGCTAACCAGCTTCTGGCGGCTCTGGGTCTGCTGGCGGTTGCCACCTGGCTGAGCAACATCGGCAAGGACAACAAGATGTTCCTGATTCCCATGGCGTTCATGCTCTGCGTGACCATCGCGTCCCTGTTCATCAACACCAAGACACAGATCGGCAACATCCTCAAGGGCGGCGCCGACTGGGGTCCCTGGGCACAGGTGATCCTGGGCGTCCTGCTCATCGTCCTGGCTCTGGTTCTCGCCGTGGAAGGCGTGACCACCATCGTCAAGGATTACAAGAAGGCCAAGGCTCAGGCCTGATTCCTCGATTTTTCCGCGCCCGGATACCGCTTTGCGGTGTCCGGGCGTTTTCCTCGGCGTTTTCAGCCTTCCGGTTTGAAATTCCCCTTTGCTTTTTCCAAAACCTGTGATAGAATAACCAGATATAAAAAGGAGGTCATTTCATGACACGGTTATTGCTGCGTCTGTTTGTCAAAAACGCTGACCAGGTCGAGGATCCCAAGGTGCGGGCAGCTTTCGGCACCCTTTCGGGAATCGTGGGAATCATCTGCAATTTTCTGCTGTTTCTGGGAAAGATCATCGTCGGCACCTTGTCCAGTTCGGTTTCCATCACCGCCGACGCTTTGAACAACCTCTCCGACGCCACCAGCTCCATTGTCACTCTGGTGGGCTTCAAGCTGGCGGAGCAGCCTGCCGACGCCAAGCATCCCTACGGACACGCCCGGTTTGAATACCTGTCCGGGCTGGTGGTGTCCGCCATGATCATTATCATCGGCTTTGAGCTGGCGAAATCCTCTGTGGGTAAGATCATCTCCCCGGCTCCGGTGGAATTCTCCGCCGCCCTGGCGCTGGTTCTGATTCTGTCCATCGCCGTGAAGCTGTGGCTGTGCCTGTTCAACCGGGGACTTGGAAAGAAAATCAACTCCACCACCCTTATGGCCACCGCTACGGACAGCCGCAACGATGTCATCACCACCTCCGCGGTGCTGCTGGCAGCCGTTGTCGAAGCCGTCTCCGGCGCTGCCATCGATGGGTTTATGGGTCTTGCCGTGTCTCTGTTCATTCTCTACAGCGGCGGCAAGCTGGCGACGGAGACCATCAGTCCCCTTCTGGGCGAGGCCGCGTCCCCGGAGCTGCAGGCTCTGATTGTGGATTACATCAGCGCCCAGCCCAAGGTGCTGGGGTATCACGATCTGATGGTACATGACTACGGCCCCGGGCAGCGCTTCGCCTCTATTCACGTGGAAATGGATCGCAGCGAGGATCCCCTCCAGTGCCATGAGCTGATCGACGACATGGAGCGGGAGTGCCTGGAAAGCCACAACATTCACCTGGTCATCCATTACGACCCGGTGGTCACCGACGACCCGGAGCTGACCCGGCTCCACGGCCTGGTGGATGAAATCCTCACGGAAATGGACCCCCGGCTGAAAACCCACGATTTCCGCATGGTGCCCGGAGACGGACATACAAACCTGATTTTTGACGTTGCCCTTCCGGCGGACATCAAGCTCCCGACCCAGGACATCCAGCGAAAACTGGACGAGGCGCTGTGCGCCCGGGAGTGCAAGACCTACCACACAGTCATCACCTTCGATCCCGTCGCCTTCAATAGCTGAACGTCCATTCCGACCGGTACCCCGGTCGGAATGTTTTTGCGGAAATAGCCCTTGCACTTTTCCAAAAATCGACTATAATAATGCCTGCTGAATCGTAGAAGCCATACCCGCAATGGGGAAAAGAAGGTGTTTTTTGTGAATCAGATGGCCCAAAATATGCTGGAAGGCCGGCTGTTCCCGAATATTGTCCGATATACCGTGCCCATTATTCTAACCAGTCTGCTGCAGCTGCTG
Source organism: Bacillota bacterium (assembly GCA_029100605.1). Classification (GTDB taxonomy): domain Bacteria; phylum Bacillota; class Clostridia; order Oscillospirales; family Oscillospiraceae; genus Faecousia. The sequence continues at coordinate 19,891 of JAQXPK010000082.1, forward strand.
TTCAACGCGGCGGATCTGGTGGTGGTCGGACGCTTCTGCGGCAGCGTCTCCGTTGCCGCGGTGGGAGCCACCGGCGCCATTACCAATCTGATGATCAATTTCTTCATCGGCCTGTCCGTGGGCGCGGGTGTTGCTGTTGCCCACGGCCTTGGCAGCCGGGAGGAGAGGGTCGTCCACTGCACGGTACATACCGCCCTGCCCACCGCCATCCTCAGCGGACTGTTTTTAACGGTGTTCGGCATCTGCTTTTCCGAGACCTTCCTCACCTGGATGGGGACGCCGGAGAGCGTGCTGCCTCTGTCCGCCGTGTATATGCGGATCATTTTCGCCGGCATCACCTTCAACATGGTGTACAATTTCTGCGCCGCCATCCTCCGGGCAGCCGGTGACACCAAAAGTCCCCTGATCTTTCTGCTGTTCGCGGGCACGCTGAACGTGATTCTGAATGTGGTTTTCGTGACAAAGTTCCACATGAATGTGGCGGGCGTGGCTCTGGCGACCATCCTGACCCAGGGGTTGTCCGCCGTGCTGGTGGTCATTGCCCTGATGCGGCGGAAGGATGCCTGCCATCTGGAGCTTCGGAAAATGCGGTTTTATAAGCCCCAGCTGGTGAAAATCCTCCGGATCGGCCTGCCCGCAGGCATCCAAAGTTCCCTGTTCTCCATCTCCAACGTGTTGATTCAGTCGTCGGTGAACTCCTTCGGCGACGTATTCATGTCCGGCAACGCCGCTTCCGCCAACATTGAAGGCTTCGTTTACGTCTGTCTGAACGCTTTCCAGCAGACCGCTGTCAATTTTGCCGGTCAGAATGCCGGTGCGCGGCGCTACCGGCGGGTTTACCGGACACTGTGGATCTGCCTGGGCTGCGTCACCGTGATCGGATTGACCCTCGGCTCGGTGGTATACCTGTTTGGCCCCAAGCTGCTGTCCATCTACATCACCGATTCCCCCGAAGCCATTGCCTATGGTATGGTTCGGATGGGTTATATCTGTCTGCCCTACTTCCTGTGCGGCCTGATGGACGTGACCACCGGCGTCCTGCGGGGCATGGGCGCTTCCTTCGTCCCCATGCTCATTTCCATCTTGGGCGTGTGCGGGCTTCGCATTTTCTGGATCTTCACCATTTTCCAGATTCCCCGGTTCCACACACCGCAGTGCCTCTTCTTCTCCTATACCGTCTCCTGGCTGGTGACGTTCCTGTTCCAGCTGGCGGCGTTTCTGATCGTATTCCGAAAGCAGGAAACGCAATGATCCATCCGCAATCTTCGGAGCCTCGGCTCCAAAGATTGCCCTTTCGATGCCGTTCCCCTGTAATTTGTGTATCTAATTGTTGACATCTCAACGAATGTGTGGTATCCTTGTTGAGAAAGCAACAAGGAGGGATGGATTTGCAAAGCCGATATGAATTGTTCGCCACCTCCATTTCCTGCATCTACCACGATATTCAGAAAATTGAGCGGGTGGAAATGGCAAAATACGGCCTCAAAGGCCCCCACGCCCACTGTCTGCTGACCATGAGCCGCTATCCCGGCGGCATCACCGCTGCCCGGCTGTGCGAGCTCTGCGAGAAGGACAAAGCTGCCATTTCCCGCACCCTTTCCGAGCTGAAGCAAGCCGGAATGGTGCAGCGGGATATGCCCGGGGGCGTTCGCTACCGCGCGGCACTGACTTTGACGTCCCGGGGGAAAGCCGCAGCTGACGCGGTCTGCCGCCGAGCTCAGCTGGCTGTGGAGCAGGCAGGCGCTGGGCTGGAGGACGACCGGCGGGAGGTTTTCTATCAGGTGCTTGGCCTCATTGCGGAGAATCTGCACACCATCTGCAAAAACGGATTGAAAGAAGGAGAAAGCAATGCCTGTTAGAATCGTCGTAGACTCAACGGTGGATATGGCGCCCGGCCTGGAAAAACAGGTCACGGTGGTTCCGCTGACCATCCACTTCGGCGAGCAGGAATACGTTTCCGGGATCGACATTGACTCCCGGCGGTTTTATGAGATGCTGGTAGAAAGCGACACCCTGCCCACCACCAGCCAGCCAACCCCCTTTGCCTTTGAGCAGGTATTTGCCGAGGCCATCGAAGCCGGGGACAGCGTGGTGTGCGTCACCATCTCTTCCAAGCTCTCCGGCACCTGCCAGAGTGCTTCCATTGCCGCTCAGGCCTATCCCGGAAGGGTTTTTGTCGTGGACAGCCAAAGCGCCGCCATTGGCAGCGGAATTCTGGCTCAGTACGCCCTGGAACTGGCAGAGCAGGGCATGGGTGGAGAGGAAATCGCCCGGAATCTGGCGGAAAAGCGGGAGAAGGTACGGCTGCTTGCCATGGTGGACACTCTGGAGTATCTGAAAAAGGGCGGACGCATTTCCGCCACCGTGGCCTTTGCCGGAGGACTGCTGAACATCAAGCCCGTCATCACCGTAGCTGACGGGGAAGTGAAAATGCTGGGCAAGGCCCGAGGCTCCAAGCAGGCAAACAACCTGCTGGTACAGGAGATCCAGAAGTCCGGCGGCGTAGACTTTGGCATGCCTCTGCTGCTGGGCTACACCGGTCTCAGTGATGCCATGCTGCAAAAGTACATTACCGACAGCGCCGCGCTGTGGGAAGGCAGCCGGGACACGCTGCCCTGCACCATCGTGGGCAGCGTGGTCGGCACCCACGTCGGCCCCGGTGCCGTGGCTGTCGCCTTCTTCGCCGCAGAGTAAGCGCATATCCCCTCACCCGCAGGATGTCAATGGAACGTCCTGCGGGTTTTCTGTCCGACGACGAATTGGAATTTGGCGACTTCCCCGGTTATTGAATTTCTTTTTGAAAACCGCTTGACATTTCCTTTTTTCTGTGTTATTGTACTAATGCACTAATACAGTAGTACAAATCAGGAGGTGCCTATGAACTGGAAATTTGCCGGTGACCGTCCGGTATATCAGCAGATCATGGCGGCAATCCGCGGTGCGATCCTCAAAGGGGAGCTGCCCCCCGGCGGGAAGGTTCCCTCTGTCCGGGATCTGGCCGCCCAGGCTCAGGTGAACCCCAACACCATGCAGCGTGCCTTAACCGAGCTGGAGCGGGAGGGGCTGCTGGTCAGCGGTGGCACAAGCGGCCGCAGCGTCACAGAGGACGCGGACGTTCTCGCTGTCATGCGGGAACAGGCGCTGGAGGAGCTTGCCCGGGAATGCGCCGAAAAATTCATGGTCTTTGGTGTGACCCCAGACCAAGCGGCGCAGCTTCTGCTGCGGCTGCAAGACAAGAAGGAGGAGTAACAATGGAACAACCAATTCTGAAAGCCAGTGGACTTACCATGCGCTACCACAGCGTCCTGGCTTTGGACAATCTGGATCTGGAACTGCCCCAGGGAAAGATCGTGGGTCTGCTCGGCCCCAACGGCAGCGGGAAAACCACCTTTATCAAGCTGGCGGCGGGGCTGCTGACCCCCACCGGCGGGGATTTGACCATCTGCGGCGAGAAAATCGGCACAGCGACCAAGGCGGTGGTCTCGTACCTGCCTGACCGCCCCTACTTCAGCCGTCAGGTGCGGGTGGAGCAGCAGCTTTCCTTTTTCCAGGACTTTTACGCGGATTTTGACCGCGCCCGGGCGGAGGAGATGCTCACTGCGCTGCATATCCCGCTGAATGCGAAATTCAAAGCCCTCTCCAAGGGCAATCAGGAGAAGGTACAGCTGGTGCTGGTGATGTCCCGCCGGGCAAAGCTGTACCTACTGGATGAACCCATCGGCGGTGTAGACCCCGCCGCCCGGGATTACATTCTGAACACCATCATCACCAATTATGACCCCAGCGCCACGGTGCTGATCTCCACCCATCTCATTGCCGACGTGGAGCGGGTGCTGGACGAATATCTGTTTTTGTATCAGGGGCGCATCGTGCAGGGCGGCAACGTGGATACGGTGCGGGAGGAAACCGGCAAGTCGCTGGATGAACTGTTCCGGGAGGTATTCAAATGTTTGCCAAATTGCTGAAAATGGAGTTTCGCTCCACTTGGAATATTCTAGGAATTCTGTGCCTGAGCCTGGTGGGTGCGGGGCTGCTGGGCGGCCTTGCCACCCGGTATCTGGTGAACGCGGACGCCGTGGAGGGCTGGCCAGGGGTGCTCTGCATTCTGACAGTCGTCGCCGTGGTTCTCTTCTTTGCCGTCTGCGCGGCGGCAGCGCTGATTCTTCAGATTGTGCGGTTTTACCGCAGTCGCTTCACCGACGAGGGGTATCTGACCTTTACCCTGCCCGTGGGCACCCATCAGATTCTGCTGTCCAGTCTGGTCAGCAGCGCGGTGAATCTGATTGCCGTCGCCGCCGTCGCCCTTGTCAGTCTGGCGCTGATGGGGCTGTGTGCGATTCCCAGTATGGAAATCCTGAAGCAAGGACTGAGCTTGATCCGGCAATCCCTTCCCGCGATCTGGGAGCGGGTGCTTCAGACGGAGTTTCTTCAGGCGCTGGGGCTGTTTTTGGCGAATGCCGTCGCCAATTATGCCAGTGAGCTGGTGCTGGTCATGCTGGCTGTGACCATCGGCTCCCTCGTCGCGAAAAAGCACAAGATTCTCGCTGCCGTGGCCTTTTACTACATCCTGCATATCGCTATGTACACCGTCTCCGGCATTGCGCTGGCGCACCTGGCGGATACGCCGGAAGGGGTATTTGGTTTCTGGACGGTTGCCAATCTGGTAATTGCGGTTGTCGGATATTTTGCGGCATACTGGCTGGTGGACAGAAAGCTGAATTTGAACTGACAAAACATCCGGGCCTGCGAAACGCAGACCCGGATGCCGTTTTACAGTGCCGCTTTGATCTTTTCGATCATTTCGTCGTATTCCGACTCGGTGAGATAGGTTCTGCCCGGGTTCATGGCGAAGGGCGTTCCCCACTCAAACCCGTCCTTGTACTTGGGCACCAGATGGAAATGGAGGTGGCAGCCGCCGTCGCCATAGGCACCGTAGTTGATCTTGTCCGGGTGGAAGGCCTTGTGCAGGGCGTTGGCCGCCTGGGCAATGTCGGCGAAAAACAGGTTCCGCTTCTCGTCGCTGATGTCCACCAGTTCGCTGACGTGATCCTTGTAGGCCACAATCACCCGCCCGGGATGGCTCTGCTCCTTGAAAAGGATCAACTGGCTCACCTGAAGGTCGCAGATCTTAATGCCGAAGCCCGCCAGGATGTCGCCGCCCATGCAGTAGCCGCAGTTGCAGTCTTTCACAGCGTCACCTCTCAGGGCTTCTTGATCTTGGTGAGGGCCTCGTTCAGCTTCAGCTTCACGTCGGCGGGAATCTTGTCGCCGCCCATCTTCAGCATATCGGACAGGCGCATCATATTGAAGAATTCCGCCATGTCGCCGCCCATGGTGGCGTCACCCAGCAAGCCGCCGGCGCTGCCCATGGCAGCGGAAAGCACGCCGTCCAGAATCTTGGCAGTCTCGGGATTGGCCTTCAGCACGCTGATCTTATCCTTGATGGAGTAGTAGCCCTTGGGGAACTTCAGCGCTTTACGGGCGGCCACAGCAGCAGGATCGTCGAACCAGTTAGCACCCTGGTTGCCCTCGGGCAGATCGTAGGCGTAGTTGTGCTCGGCAACGCCGTTCAGGGTGATCTCGTTGCCCTTGACCTCGCCACTGAAGGCGGTGACGGTGTTGGCGCCGTCCTTCAGCGCCACGTTCTCGAAGGTAATCATGTGATCGACCGTCTTCTTGGTCTCCACCTGCGCACCGTTGACCACCAGGGTCACCTCGTCGCAGTTGGTATAGACGATGACATTGCGTTCCTCCGGGGCGCGGTCAACAAACCGACCGCCGGAGACATAAACCATGGGTTCGGGATTCCACCAGGCCTTGTAGATGTAGAAGGCGTCCTTCTTGGTCTTGCGGTCGTAGGTGATCAGACCCTTGTTGTTCATGCCCTGGACGCCGCCCTCATTCCGAGAGTCGGCGGCAAAGTCGAAGCAGTTCCACACATGGGTGCTCCACAGGTAGGGGCGGGCAGCAAAGGTCTTGAGCATCTCCTGATGGTAGTGGTTGGCGTACTCCTCGGTGTAGTCGTGGTTGTCCGGGTCGGCGGTGTGCCACTTGAGGATGTTCTCCGCGCCGTACTCGGAGATGCCCAGGCAGCGATCGGGATTCGTGGCGTGGAACTTGTCCAGCCAGGGGCCGTTGTCCTCCACGTCCCCCACATACCAGCCAAAGTAGTGGTTGTAGGACAGCACATCGGTAATGGCAACGTGCTCGGAGTTCATGGGCACCATGGAAACCTCCGCCATGGTGGTCAGACGGCTGGGATCCAGCTTCTTGCACAGGGCGTTCAGATCGCACAGGTTGCGATACAGCCCCTCGCTCTCGCCGGTGATGGTGATCTCATTGGAGATGCCCCAGAAGCAGATGGCGGGGTGGTTGTAGTTCTGGGAGATTAGCTCGGTCATCTGAGAAATGGTGTTGTCATAGGCTTCCTGGGTGGGAATGTACTGGGAGATGAAGGGAATCTCCGCCCACAGAACAAAACCGGTGTGGTCGCACAGATCGTAGAAATACTGGTCGTGCTGGTAGTGGGCCAGACGGATGGTGTTGGCACCCAGTTCCTTGATGAGGGCAACATCCTCCTCATGGTCGGCCTTGGAGATGGCCCAGCCCTTGTCCTTGCGATCCTGATGGCGGGAGACGCCGTGGAGGGGCACATTCTTACCGTTGAGCCAGAAGCCGGTGTTGGGATCCACGTGGAAGGAACGGTAGCCGTAGGTCACGGTAACGGCATCCACCACCTCGCCGCCTTTGACAAGCTCGGCCTCGCAGGTGTAGCAGTAGGGATCCGCCATGCCGTTCCACAGATGGGGCGCATCCACATCCAGCTTGACCACGGCGTGCTCCTCAGCCTCGGTCTCGGCGGCACCGACTGCCTTGCCCTCGGCGTCCTTCAGGGTTACCTTCACGGTGCAGCCGTCGGCGTTGACGGGGAACAGGTCAACCCGGGTCTTGCCGTTGCCCCGGGGGGTGACAAAGACGGCGTTGGTACCGGTTTTCAGCAGATCAAAGTGGCTCTCGTCCACCTCAATGAAGTTCACGTCCCGGTACAGGCCGCCATAGAAGGTAAAGTCGGCGTTCTGGGGATAGATGTCGCTTTTCGCGTTGGAAACCGCCACGGTCAGGACGTTGCCGCTCTGCTTCATTGCGGGGGTCAGGTCAAAACGGAAGGTGGAGAAGCCGCCCTTGTGGGTGCCCAGCTCCCGTCCATTGCAGTAAACGGTGGCTACATGGTTGGCGCCCTGAATCTCGATGTACTGCTTTTTGCCGGGGGTGGGGTCGGGCAGGTCGATCTCGTAGGTGCCGATGCCCCGCCAGTAATCGTTGCCGCCGTCCTGACCGTCGAAGGCGTTCCAGGTGTGGGGCAGCGCCACCGTGGTCATCGTCTCGCCCTGCTTGGCGAAGCGCGCCTGGGTCAAAAGTGTTACATTCCGCATACGTGTTTGTCTCCTTTCAGATGCAAGCAATTTCTTGTGAAAATTGTCTAAAATGATTTTAACATAGATTATTTTGCTGGTCAAGATGACGGCGAAAAAACTTTTTCCTCTTTTGTGACACAGATTTGCGGTTGTGCCGCACTTTCACGCCCGTCTCCCCTCTGCTGTTGTTCCCCCGGTGCTTTTTCCCGGGAAATCCCCGGGCTGTGCCAATTTGCCCACGAATTTGGGGAAATAAGGTCACATTTTCTGGTATTATTTCATATTGTATTCCCAGCGGTTCCATGATACCATAATGGTTACACACATTTGTCTTTATCGCGTGGACGATTCTGCTTTTTCAAAGGAGAGAGGTTATGAAGTATATTGTGATCCTGGGGGACGGCATGGCGGATGAGCCGATTGCCGCGTTGGACGGTGAAACCCCTCTTGCCAGAGCCGCTACGCCTGTCATGGATGAGCTTGCCGCCAAGGGCGAGCTGGGCATGGTTCAGAACGTTCCCGCCGGAATGGCCCCCGGCAGCGACGTTGCCAATCTGTCCGTTCTGGGCTACAACCCCGCAGTGTTCTACTCCGGACGATCTCCCCTGGAGGCGCTGAGCGTGGGCGTTGACATGGAGCCGACGGACATCGTGCTGCGGTGCAACCTTGTCACCCTGACGGAGCCGGAGCCTTACGCCGAAAAGACCATTCTGGATCACAGCTCCGGAGAGATCTCCACCGCCGATGCCAACGTGCTCATGGACGCCATCCGGAAGGAATTCAACAATTCGGAATTTCAGTATTACACCGGCACCAGCTACCGCCACATCACCATTTGGAAAAACGGTGCCATGCCCCAGCTGGAGCCGCCCCATGACCACCTGACCCAGGTCATCGGCCCCTACCTGCCCCAGGAGCCGAAGCTCCGGGCGATGATGGAAAAGAGCTTTACCATTCTCAACAACCACCCGCTGAACCTGGAGCGGGCGGCAAAGGGCAAAAACAAGGCCAACTCCCTGTGGTTCTGGGGCGCTGGCACCAAGCCCAGCCTCGCCAGCTTCACGGAAAAGACGGGTCTGAAAGGCGCCATGGTCTCCGCCGTGGATCTGCTCAAGGGCATCGCCGTAGGGGCAGGGATGCGGGTCTACAAGGTGCCGGGAGCCACCGGCTCTCTGGACACCAACTTTGAGGGCAAGGCTCAGGCCGCCATCGACGCCCTGCTCCGGGACGGCTGCGACTTTGTGTATGTCCATGTGGAAGCCCCCGATGAAATGGGGCACCAGGGTCTGCTGAAGGAGAAGATCCAGTCCATCGAGTACCTGGATCGCCGCCTCATCGCTCCGGTGAAGCAGGCCATGGAGGAGGCGGGCGAGGACTTCCGGATGCTGGTGCTGCCCGACCATCCCACCCCCATCCGGGTTCGCACCCACACCGGCGGCGCAGTGCCCTACGTGCTCTACGACAGCACCCGCCAGCGCAAAACCACCCAGAAATACACCGAGGCCGAGGCTCAGGCCAGCGGCAACTACGAGCCGGACGGCTACAAGCTCATCGACCGGCTGTTGAAATAAGCGTAATAGCCGATAAATTGAATTTGTGGGGATGCCCCCGCGGGCAATGCGTGACGGGGACAGGGCGGAATCTTTGCCCCTCCTGGGTACCGCTTGGTTCGTTACAGAGCAGAAAATGCAATTTACCGTACTGGTGCGGCAGCATCCTTGGCTCTCCCTTTGGGAGAGCTGTCACCGCAGGTGACTGAGAGGGTATCTCGGTACAGCGTACCCTCTCCGTCAAAAATCGAAGATTTTTGCCACCTCTCCCATAGGGAGAGGCAAGGCGGCTGCGCCGCGAAACTGCAGATTGCAAGGAAAGAGACTGCCGAAACCCTGTACTGGCTGGAACTCCTCCACGAATGTGCCTACCTGCCAGATAAGCCCTATTCATCAACCTATGCCGACTGTGAGGAAATACAAGCATTGCTGACAGCCGCCATAAAAACCTGCGAAGAATAACCAACCATATCTCCTATCTTCTATCTTGTATCTCCTATCTAAATGAAAGAGGTGCTTACCATGAAACTACTGGTCGTCGGCGGGGGCGGCAGAGAACACGCCATCATCCGCTGCCTGAAGAAGAATCCCACCGTGGAGGTCATTTACGCGCTCCCCGGCAACGGCGGCATCGCCGCGGACGCGGTGTGTGTTCCCATCGGGGCGACGGAGATTGACAAAATCGTGGCCTTCGCCCTGGAGAATCAAATCGATTACGCCGTGGTGGCGCCGGATGATCCCCTGGTCTTGGGCTGCGTGGACGCGCTGGAGGAAAAGGGCATTCCCTGCTTCGGCCCCAGAGCCAACGCCGCCATTATCGAGGGCAGCAAGGTGTTCGCCAAGAATCTGATGAAAAAGTATGGCATCCCCACCGCCCAATACGAAGTCTTTGACGACATGGACGCAGCGCTCTCCTATCTGGACACCGCCCCCATCCCCACCGTCATCAAGGCCGACGGCCTGGCTCTTGGCAAGGGCGTCATCATCGCGGGCACCCGGGAGGAAGCGAAAACCGCCGTCCGGGACATGATGGAGGGTCACATTTTCGGGGTCTCCGGGGACAAAATCGTCATTGAGGAATTCCTTACCGGCCCCGAGGTCTCCGTGCTGTCCTTCACCGACGGCAAGGTGGTGAGACCCATGGTGTCCTCCATGGATCACAAGCGGGCGGGGGACAACGACACCGGCCTGAATACCGGCGGCATGGGCACCATTGCGCCCAACCCCTACTACACCCCGGAGGTGGCGGAGCGGTGCATGAAGGAGATCTTCCTGCCCACCATTGCTGCCATGAACGCCGAGGGCAGAACCTTCCGGGGCTGCCTGTACTTCGGCCTGATGATTACCCCCGACGGCCCCAGGGTCATTGAATACAACTGCCGCTTCGGCGACCCCGAGACCCAGGTGGTGCTGCCTCTGCTGGAAAGTGACCTGCTGACGATTATGCTTGCCTGCACCAACGGAACGCTGGCGGACACCGAGGTGAAGTTTTCGGACAAGCACGCCTGCTGCGTCATCACGGCCTCGGCAGGCTACCCCGTCCGCTATCAGAAGGGCTTCCCCATCACCATGACGGAGGAAGCCGCCGCCCACACCTATGTGGCAGGGGCAAAGCTGGTGGACGGGAATCTCCTGACCTCCGGCGGACGGGTTACCGGCACCACCGCCGTGGCGGATTCTTTGGAGCAGGCCATCCGGGAAGCCTACCGCATGGCGGAGGGCGTAGAATTTGAAAACGCCTACCGCAGAAGCGACATCGGCAAACGGGCAATGCAGGCGGGGAAGTAAAGCCAAACCGCCCCAGGATATAGAGGAGGTACATCCCATGGTATACCGCGTATTTGTAGAAAAAAAGGAAGGCCTGGACAACGAGGCCCGAGGCCTGCTGAACGAGGCGAGAACGCTTCTCGGCATGGAGCGCCTGGAAAAGGTTCGACTGATCAACCGCTATGACGCGGAGAACATTCCGGAAGAACTGTTCCGCTATGCCGTGAAAACCGTTTTCTCCGAGCCGCAGCTGGACATCGTCTCGGCGTCCATAGCGCTGCCTGGCGCGGCTGTTTTCGCCGTGGAGGCGCTGCCGGGGCAGTTCGACCAGCGGGCGGATTCCGCCGCCCAGTGCATTCAGATCATCTCCCAGGGAGAGCGCCCCCTGATCCGCACCGCTAAGGTCTACGCCCTGTACGGCGAATTGACGGAAGCGGACATCGCGGAATTCAAGAAATATGTCATCAACCCGGTGGAGTGCCGGGAGGCGTCTTTGGAAGTGCCCGAGACCCTGGAAGCCCACTATGCCGCTCCGGAGACTGTGGCAACCGTCACCGGCTTTACCGGCATGGACGAAGCAGCTCTGTCCGGGCTGCTGAACAGTCTGGGTCTTGCCATGGACTTGGATGATCTGAAGTTCCTCCAGACCTATTTCCGGGAGGAAGAGCACCGGGATCCCACCATCACCGAAATTCGGGTAGTGGACACCTACTGGTCTGATCACTGTCGGCACACCACCTTCTCCACCCACCTGGACAAGATCAAAATCGACGATCCCGCCGTTCAGGCTGGCTACGAGGATTACCTTGCCGCCCGGGTGGCGGTCTATGGTGAGGAAAAGGCCGCGATGCGCCCCCAGACCCTGATGGACATTGCCACCATCGGCGCCAAGTACCTGAAAAAGCAGGGCGCGCTGCCTGAGCTGGACGAGAGCGAGGAGATCAACGCCTGCTCGATCCATGTGGACGCCCAGGTCAACGGCGAAAAACAGGATTGGCTGTTGATGTTCAAGAACGAGACCCACAACCACCCCACCGAGATTGAGCCTTTCGGCGGCGCTGCCACCTGTATCGGCGGCTGCATCCGCGACCCTCTGTCCGGTCGTGCCTACGTCCATCAGGCCATGCGGGTCACCGGCGCGGGCGACCCCCGGAAGTCCCTGAAGGACACGCTGCCCGGCAAGCTGCCTCAGCGGAAGCTGTGCCAGACCGCCGCCGCCGGTTACTCCTCCTACGGCAACCAAATTGGCCTTGCCACAGGCCATGTGGCGGAGCTGTACCACGAAGGCTATGTCGCCAAGCGTTTGGAGTGCGGCGCGGTGGTTGCCGCCGCGCCTGCGGAAAATGTCCGGCGGGAATGCCCCGCCCCTGGGGACGTGGTCATCCTGCTGGGGGGACGCACCGGTCGTGACGGCATCGGCGGCGCTACCGGCTCCTCCAAGAGCCACAACCTGAAATCCCTGACCACCATGGCCTCCGAGGTGCAGAAGGGCAACGCGCCCGAGGAGCGGAAGATCCAGCGGCTGTTCCGCCGCAGCGAGGTCACCCGCCTCATCAAGCGCTGCAACGACTTCGGCGCCGGCGGCGTGTCCGTTGCCATCGGCGAGCTGGCGGACGGCCTGCGGATTGATCTGGATGCCGTGCGGAAGAAGTACGAGGGTCTGGACGGCACTGAGCTTGCCATTTCCGAATCCCAGGAGCGGATGGCTGTCGTCGTGGCTCCTGAGGACGCGGATGCCTTCATTGCCGCGGCGGAGTCTGAGAACCTGGAGGCCTACCGGGTGGCCGTGGTCACGGAAGAGCCCCGGATGGTCATGACCTGGAAGGGCAATACCATTGCCGACCTGTCCCGGGATTTCCTGAACACCAACGGCGCGGTGAAGCACACCGCCGTGCAGGTGGACAAATGCGACCGCCCCATGGTTATCGTGGAATCCAGCCTGAAGGAGATTGCCTCCAACCTGAAATTTGCCTCCCAGCGGGGTCTTGTAGAGCGGTTCGATTCCACCATCGGCGCCGGTTCTCTGCTGATGCCCTTCGGCGGCAAAAATCAGTCCACCCCCGCCCAGGCCATGGCGGCGCTGCTGCCGGTGCTGCCGGGACAGTCCACCGATCAGGGCAGCGTGATGGCCTGGGGCTGCGACCCCGACTGGCTCAGCGCCGACCCCTATACCGGCGCAAAAGCCAGTGTCATTTCCTCCATGGCGAAAATTGTAGCTGCCGGCGCGGACTACAAAAAGGCTTACCTGACGCTCCAGGAGTTCTTTGAAAAGCTCCGGGACGACCCGAAACGCTGGGGTAAGCCCTTCCAGGCGCTGCTGGGGGCGCTGAATGCCCAGCTGGGCTTGAACGCGGCTGCCATCGGCGGCAAGGATTCCATGTCCGGCTCCTTCATGGATAAAGACGTGCCGCCCACGCTTGTTTCCTTCGCCATCGCCCCCATCAAGGCCGGGGAAGTGATTTCCACCGAATTCAAGGAGCCGGGGCACCCGGTCTACCGCTTCGGCGGCTACAGCCTGTCCAATTACGCCGGCTGGAAACAATGCTGGGAGACGTTCCACACACTTTGCCAGGCAGGTAAGGTCAAAGCCGCCTGGGCGGAGGAGGGCGGCGGCACCGCTGAAGCCGTCATGAAAATGGCCTTTGGCAACGACATCGGCTTTGCCTCCGCCGCCAATGCGGGGTTGAACTACGGCCCCGGCTACGGCTGCATCGTCGCCGAGCTGACGGAGGAGTGCGCCGCTGGCTGCGCCGAGCTGATCGGCTACACCACTGCCGAGAAGAGCATTACCTTCGGTCATGAAACCGTCTCCATCCAGGAACTGTATCGGCTGAACACGGCGGTTCTGGAGGACGTATATCCCACCGAGGCAGCCGCCCCCGCCGGGGAGATGCCCGCCTTCTCCGGCGAATACACCGACCGGGTGGCTCCTGCCGTAAAAACGGCAAAGCCCCGGGTACTGATTCCCGTGTTCCCCGGCACCAACTGTGAGTATGATTCCGCCCGGGCTGTGATGGCAGCCGGTGGGGAGGCCGATATTGCCGTGATCCGGAACCTGACCGCCGACGACGTGGCACGAAGCGTGGAGGAAGTGGCGAAGAAAATTCGGAACAGCCAGATGATCTTCCTCCCCGGCGGCTTCTCCGGCGGCGACGAACCGGACGGCTCCGCGAAATTCATTACCGCCTTCTTCCGCAATCCCGCAGTGAAGGAGCAGGTGATGAAGCTGCTGCAGGAGCGGGACGGCCTGATGTGCGGCATCTGCAACGGGTTCCAGGCGCTTATCAAGCTGGGTCTGGTACCATACGGCGAGATCCGGGACACGGACGAAAACTGCCCCACTCTGACCTTTAACACCATCGCCCGGCATCAGAGCCGCATCGTCCACACCCGGATCGCCTCCAACAAGTCTCCCTGGCTGAGCCTCACCAACGTGGGCGATGTGTACAATGTGCCCATTTCCCACGGCGAGGGGCGGTTCTACGCCAGTGAGGAACTGGCGATGCAGCTTGCCGCCAACGGGCAGATTGCCACGCAGTATGTGGATCTGGAAGGAAAGCCAACCATGGACACCGCTTTCAACCCCAACGGCTCCCTGTTCGCCATCGAGGGCATCACCTCTCCTGACGGACGTGTCTTTGGCAAGATGGGTCACAGCGAGCGTGTGGGCAAAAACCTGTACCGGAACGTCCCCGGTGAATACAACATCCGTATGTTCGAGGCAGCGGTAAAGTATTTCCAGTAATATTCGACAAAAGAGTCCCCCAACCGGTGGTTGGGGGACTCTTTGTAACTTCATTTTACGTACTCAATGACCACGCGGCGGTTGGGTTCAACGCCGGTGGAATGGGTGGTGATGTTGTCCATGTCCTGCAGAGCGGCGTGGATGACGTGGCGCTCGTAGGCGTTCATGGGCTCCAGAGTGGTGCGGCGGCGAGCCTTGAGTACCTGCTGTGCCTTCTTCCGGGCGTAGCGGCGCAGGCTCTCCTCCCGCTTTTCCCGGTAGCACTCAGCGTCCACATTGATGCGGATGTGACCATCCACACCCCGGTTCACGGTGTAGTTCGCCAGGTGCTGGATGGCGTCCAGGGTGTCTCCCCTGCGGCCGATCAGGTAGCCCAGGTCATCGCCTACCAGGTCAACCTTGTATGTACCGTCCGCCTCCTTCCAGCAGTGGGGGACGGCATCGGAATTCATGTGTTCCAGCAGACCCTTGATAAAGACCTCGATTTTTTCCTCCACGGAGCCGGGCTCTGCGGGAACATAGGTCTTGGGGACGGCAGGGGCCTTGGGCGCTTCTGGCTTCGGCTCTCTGGGAACCTTGGGAGCGGGAGCGCGGGGCACCTTGACTTCCGCCTTGGGAGCGGCGGGCTTTTCCGGCGCGGCCTTGGGCGCTTCCTGCTTGGGCTCCTCAGGCTTGGGAGCCTCCGGCTTCTTCACCGGCGCGGCGGGCACCTTGGGCTTGGAACGGGAGGCGCTGCCCAGAGCGCTCTTGGGGGCTTCCGGCTTCTCAGGAACCGGATCGGGGGCTTCGTAGGTTACCTGCACCTTGGCGGGCTGGGCGCCGAAGCCCAGGAACCCGGACTTGGCCTGCTGCAGCACCATAACGGACACGCTGTCCCGATCCAGACCCAGCTGGTTCAGCGCGGCTTCAATGGCAAGATCAATGGTCTTGCCGGTGGTAACAATCGACTTTTCCATGGCTTATTCCTCCGTTGACTTGGGCGCGTAGCGGTTGGGGTCGTAGTTGCGTCCCTTGCAATAAGGCCGATCGGCAATGCCGGACAGGGGTGCGTCTTCCTCGGCAGGCTCTTCTGCCTGGATGCCTTTGCGGGCGGCGTATTCCTTTGCGGCGGCGGCTTTCGCGGCCTGGGTCTGATCCCGCTGCTGCTTTTCCAGCTTCTTCTTGCTGGTGTTGGTGGTGATGCCGTCGGGGTTGGCGGCACGGCGCTCGGCGCGGATGCGCTCCTTCTCGGCCTCAATGCGATCCTGCTCCATGGCCTTTTGCAGACGCACGGCATCCTCCGCGTCATAGATCTTGCGATAGTGGTTGGTCATGATGGGATCGGAAATCATTCTCACCACGCCGCCGACAAACCAGTACAGGGACAGTCCGGCGGCAACCGTGAAGCCGATCCACAGAGACATCAGCGGCCCCATGACCATCATGATCTTCATGGACTGGTTCTGCTGGGAATTCTTTGCGGTTTCCTTGTCCTGAACGCCGTTCTGGTCAGTGATGACGGAATCATTGGCTTTCTGGGAGATGACCATCTGGAGTACCTGGGAACCGGCGGAGAGCACCGGAATCAGGAACGCGCCGATGTGCGCCCAGTCCACAACGTCCCATTTCCAGAAGGCAAACTGGGGAACGGCCCCGAAGTTGATGCCCAGGAAGTCGAAGTTAATACCGGCGAGGACGGTCTGGCTGATGCCGGGGATGGCTGCCTTCAATTCCTCCGTAAACTGGGGAATCAGCTGTGCCGCGACCACCTGTTCATAGGCGGCGTTGGAATTGAACATTTCGGGGGCGGCTGCCTTGATGACATCCACAATCTGCTGAGCCGTCTCTGCGGACTCCATCAAAATGTAGGTAATGGGCTGCCGGATGACGGCGAACAGAGGAAACAGAATCAGCATGGGGATCAAGCTCCACAGGCAGCCTCCGCCCATGGAGACGCCCTCCTTCTGATACAGTTCCTGCAGCGCCTGGTTCTGGCGCTGGGGGTCGTCCGCGTATTTGCTTTGAATAACCTGCACCTGGGGTGTCAGGCGGGACATCTTCATCATGCTTTTCTTGGACTTGGCATTGATGGGCGTCAGCACCAGCTGAACCGCGATGGCGAAGAGGATCATGGCGATGCCGTAGTTATCCGTCAGATGATACAGCACCGACAAAAGCCAGCCGAAGGGCACGGTAACGATGTCGGATAAATGGAATGCGAGAAACATTGCCTTTCCTCCTTAGAGTGGTCGGGTCGGCTCAAAGACCAAGGCTTTGAGTCCCCATCGGTCATGGTACGGGGTCATAAATATCCCCATGATAGAAGGGGTTGCATTTGACAAACCGCTTCAGGGCGAGCCAGCCGCCCTTGCAGATCCCGTATTTGCGGATGGCTTCATAGGCATAAGCGGAGCAGGTGGGGCGAAACCGGCATCGCGCCGGGAACGCCGGGGAGATATAGCGCTGATAGAAGCGAATCAGGGCAAGCAAAACCGTCTTCATAGCTCATTCTTTCAGGGCTGGGGCGTTTTGAACCCGAAGCAGCCCGGCCTTTCTCGCGAGATTCAGGTAGCTGGCCGTCAGCTTATCAAAGGGTGCGTCCACGGCCTTGGAACGTGCCACCACCACAATGTCCCAGCCGGGCTGAAACGCCGCCTCGTTCAGGCGGTATACCTCCCGGATGCGGCGGCGGATCCGGTTGCGCACATGGGCTTTTCCCAGCTTCTTACTGACGGTGATGCCCACCCGGTTGGTATCCGTCCGGTTTTTCCGGGCGTAAAGCACCAGCAGACCATCGGCAAAGCCGGAGGTGTGGTACAGACGCCGGAAGATGTGGTTGAGCTTCAAACTCGTTGAGAATTTCATAGTGTTTCCTCGCTAAAAAGGGAGCGGGGCGAATGTTCCATTCACCCCGCTGTAGCTCCCGTTTCGCTTATAAGCGCTTATACGCCGCTTTGTCAGCCACGGACGCGCATCAGGCGGACAGAACCTTGCGGCCCTTCGCACGACGGCGGGCCAGAACCTTGCGACCGTTGGAAGTTGCCATTCTCTGACGGAAACCATGCACCATGGAACGATGACGCTTACTGGGCTGGTAGGTACGCTTCATTACAAATACACCTCCTGTCGAAATTCAATATGCTCAACAGCCATTTCTGACCGCAGCAACACAAAATTTGACCGATACCACGGTCATACCCGTACATTATAACCGAAGAAACCGGTTTGGTCAATCTTTTTTTCACCGTTTGCCTACCCGATTTTCAAATTTTGCCCGGTAAATGTACCGTCCAGCTTGGACATGGTTCGGTCGTATTCCGGGGATCCGGGTTCGTATGGGGTGGGCTGGTAGTTGTTCCGGTCGACAATGGAACTGACGCAGGCGGGGATCACAGTCAGCTGCCCCAGGGTCACGTTCCCAGAGGCGTCCCGGATGACCTCCTGCTGTACCAGAGCCGTGTCGTAGTCCTGAGGATATCCGTTACCTCCGAAGCTGAAGTTACCCAGGGAGTAAAGAATGACACCGCCGTTGTAGCTTTCAATGGGCTGCAGAACATGGGGGTGTGTGCCGAACACGATGTCCGCGCCGGCGTCGATGGCGGCATGGGCAAAGTCCTGCTGCACATCCGTGGGGTGGTATGTACCCTCCACGCCCCAGTGGGGCGCTACGACAATCAGATCCACGCCCTGATTGCGCATGGCTGCGACCTCGGACGCCATATCCGCCGTGTCCAGATCGTAATACGCCGCTCCGTACAGGCCGATGGTCAGGCCGTTTTGGGTGGTGACCACGGTGGAACTGTCCCGTTCCACATAGGGAACGCCCGCCGCGTCCAGAGCGGCCTTGGTGGAGTTGTAGCCGCTCTGACCGTAGTCCATGGCGTGGTTATTGGCGAGCGTCACGGCCTCCACGGAGTTTTCCGTGAGGATGCTCACATAAGCGGTTGGGCCGCGGAAAACGTGGCGCTTCTGCATGGGGTTTCCCTGGTCGCACAGGGCACCTTCCAGATTCACCATGGTGAACTCGTCGTTTTTAAAAAACTCGATGACATTGGCAAAGGGGTAGGCATAGTCCTCGCCCACGGTTTGGATGAAGCCGTAACCCGCGTAATAGTTGACAGGATTGCTGCCAAAGGTACAGTCCCCGGCGAAGGTCAACAGAAAATGCTCCTCGGGGGGATTGGTTTCGGGGGGCTGGGTTTCGGCGGCGAGAGATTCCGTCTGCGCTGAAAGGGATGGAACTGCCGTCGGTTCCGGAACCGGTTCGGTTTCGGGGGCGGCTGCGCTTTTTCCACAGCCCGCCAGAAGGAACCCTGCCGCCAGCAGAACCGGCAGGACTTTTCGATTGATTTGTTTCATAAAATCCTGCCCTCTTCAGAAATCAGCCGTTATCCTGAGCCCGTTTTTTCATCAGATTGCGCATACGGGCGGCGTGATCCAGCTCCCGCTTGCGGATGCGCAGGCTCTTGGGGGTGCATTCCAGCAGCTCATCGTCCGCCAGGAACTCCAGGCATTGCTCCAGAGACATCACCCGGGGCGGGGTCAGGCGGAGGGCTTCGTCGGAACCGGCGGCGCGCATATTGGTCAGCTGCTTGCGCTTGCAGACGTTGACGGTCATATCCTCGTTGCGGCTGCACACGCCAACCACCATGCCGGCGTACACGCTCACGCCGGGGCCGATGAACAGGCTGCCCCGCTCCTGAGCGGCTGCCAGGCCGTAGGCCACGGACTCGCCGGTTTCAAAGGCGACAAGGGAGCCAACCTGACGGCGTTCGATTTCGCCCTTCATGGGAGCATAGGAATCCAGCACGGAGGACATTACGCCCTCGCCCCGGGTGTCGGTGAGAAATTCGTTGCGGTAGCCGAAAAGTCCCCGGGAGGGAACCAGAAACTCCAGACGGTAACGGCTGCCCATGGGGGTCATGCTCAGCAGATCGCCCTTCCGCTTACCCATTTTCTCAATGACCGCGCCCATGCACTCCTCAGGCACGTCGGCGACCATCCGCTCGATGGGCTCGCAAACCTTGCCGTCGATGACCTTGGTCAGCACCCGGGGGGTGGATACGGAAAACTCGTAGCCCTCCCGGCGCATGGTCTCCATGAGGATGGACAGATGCATTTCGCCCCGTCCGGCTACGTTGAAGGAATCGGTGCCCTGCTCGGTGACGTGGAGGGAAACATCTTTCAAAAGCTCCTTCTCCAGCCGATCCCGCAGATTCCGGGAGGTGACGAACTTGCCCTCCTTGCCGGCGAAGGGAGAATCGTTGACGGCGAAGGTCATCTCAATGGTGGGGTCGGAGATCTTCACAAAGGGTAGCGGCTCCACGCACTCCGGGGCGCACAGAGTACGTCCGATGGTGATGTCCGACATACCGGACAGCGCCACGATTTCCCCGGCGTGGGCTTCGGGAATGGGGTTCTTGCTGAGGCCGTCAAACTCGTAAAGCGCTACCACCTTGCCCTTGGCTTTCACCTCAGGGTCGTGGAAGTCGCAGATGGTGACCTCCTGGTTGACCTTGATGGTGCCCCGCTCCACACGGCCCACGGCGATGCGCCCGACGTAATCATTGTAGTCGATGGAGGAGACCAGCAGCTGCAGCGGCGCGGTGTCGTCGCCCCCGGGGGCGGGAATATAGTTGATAATGGTTTCAAACAGAGGCTTGAGGTCGGTGCCCGCTTCGTCGGGGCTGTAGGAGGCGGTGCCCTGACGGCCGGAGCAGAACACGGTGGGACTGTTGAACTGCTCGTCGGTGGCGTTTAAGTCCAGCAGCAGCTCCAGCACCTCATCCATGACCTCATGGACACGGGCATCAGGCTTGTCGATTTTGTTGACGGCTACAATGACCTTGTGACCCAGCTCCAGAGCCTTCTGGAGGACGAACCGGGTCTGGGGCATGGGGCCTTCGGCGGCGTCCACCAGCAGAATGACGCCGTTGACCATTTTCAGGATGCGCTCCACCTCGCCGCTGAAATCGGCGTGGCCCGGGGTGTCCACAATGTTGATTTTGTAGTCCTTATAGTGCACGGAGGTGTTCTTCGCCAGAATGGTGATGCCCCGCTCCCGCTCCAGGTCGCCGGAGTCCATCACCCGCTCCACGGTGGCCTGATTTTCCCGGTAAATACCGCCCTGCTTCAGCATTTCGTCAACCAATGTGGTCTTACCGTGGTCAACGTGGGCGATGATGGCAATGTTGCGAATCTTGTCCTGAGATACCATATAAAATAATCTCCTTTTTGAAGTTGAATCACACAAACTCTCAACT
>JAQXPK010000083.1 GCA_029100605.1 Bacillota bacterium
ATACCCAGATTGAAAGGAGAATTATCATGGGAGACAAGCAACGGAGAGATTACGGGTCGGGGTCTATCTCTCAACGCAAGGATGGAACATGGACTGCCAGAATGATTATAGGGACGAACGAGGCTGGCAAACCACGCATCAAAGCTTTCTACGGAAAGTCAGAGCGAGAAGTCAAGAAGAAGATGAAGGAGTTCGAGAAAGAACTTCACAAAAACGACGGAACGGTTGTCCAAAAGAATACCGTAGAAGCCTACATGCGTGACTGGCTTTGGGTTACATCGGGCGGTTCCGGAATTGGTTCCCAACTCTATCTGACTATATAGTAGCACTTATTAAGTGCATTTTCAACAGTGAATAGCACTGAATAATGCACAAACTTATTAAGTGCTTTTTGTGAATAATAACACTTGATAAGTGTTGATATTGTGTGATATACTTCGGACAGTGGAGAAGGGCTGCTTAATCATGAGCCGAAACCACTGTCAGTAGAATGGAGGAATATACATGGCAGCATATACGGAAAAAAAGCGTATCAGCAATCAGAAATGGGATGCTGAGAATTTGGACAGAATGTCCATTGCCCTACCAAAGGGCATGAAAGAGCAAATCAGGGGACACGCTGCTGCTATGGGCGATAAGAGCGCAAACGCCTTTATTAACCGGGCAATCAATGAAACCATGGAGCGGGACAACACCGGGGAGGAATCACAATGAAAATCTATACCATAATCGGCGGTATCAACGGTGTGGGAAAGTCCAGCTTTACCGGCGTTCTGAAGGAGCGCAGCACTGACCTGGGCGTGATCGTGGACGTGGACAAGATCACCGCTGAGCTGGGCGGGAATGCCTTGGCGGGCGGAAAGGCAGCCTTGCGGAAGATCAATGAATGTATCGACAAGGGTGTTTCCTTCACCCAGGAAACCACCCTGTCTGGGAGAAAGACGGAAGCCACGGCAAAACAGGTCAAGGATTTGGGCTACCAAGTCCGCCTGTTCTACATTGGCCTGGACAGTGCGGAAGAAAGCCTGTCCCGCATTGCCAACCGGGTAAAACGCGGCGGGCATGATATTCCCCATGATGATGTCATTCGCCGCTTTGCGGGGCGCTGGGAGGCTGTGGCGAAGGTGTTGCCGTACTGCGACGAGGCGGAGTTCTATGACAATGACAACGGTTTTGTCCTGGTGGCGGAGTACCGAAACGGGGAGCTTCGCACGGTAGGAAGCTGCCGGCCTCAGTGGCTTGCGGAATTGCAGACCTATCTGGACGCATAAAAAAGTCCCGCCGTGGTGGCGGGAGGATTGACAATGCGCTGTATTTGCGCTATACTGAACATAGAAAAGGGCACTGCGACAAGCGGTTAGCCCGGTAGGTTCAGATTTCTAAGCATTAGAAACCGTCACTTGGCCGAGTGGCGGTTTCTGCTTTTTACTCTGATCGTCACAGTCCAATGCAGGATGTGAAAGGTCAATGTAATAGGCATGACCATCACCCCCTTTCGGGTGGTGTGGCTAACCGCCTGCCGTTGTGCAGTGCCCGGTGCAGCCTTGACAGCGGCACCAGTGACAGAATACCCCAGATTCCGCCAAATGTCAATAGAGAAGCAGCTTGCCCATGATGCGCCCGGAGAGACTGTGGCGAAGGTGTTGCTGTACCGCGACGAGGCGGAGTTCAATACCAACGGCTTTCTCTGGTGGCAGAGTACTGCAACGGGGAACTGCGAACCATAGGAAGCTGTCTTCTTCAACGGATCAGGGAATTCCGGGGCTGTATGGATAGTGGTATTTGGCTTAACCATCGCCATGCCAGAAACCCGGGTGGCGGTCACCTCCCCCACTGGAGCGGAACCGCCAACGAGGCGGAGCCGGGAACGGTGGGCAAAAAGGTACTCCTTTTGGATAATCTATCCTATGCGGTCGCGGCGAGCCCAAAAGGCCTGTAGTTTTTACGAATTTTTTATTGATTTCATTCATCTCTGCCAAGCTCAGCCGAGAAGCCAAACCGGGGCGCATTTCCATTGCCGCACAGCGGAAATCACCGTTTTTCCGTGTCGGGAATTTTCACAGCTGGAGATGAAATCTGGGACAAAAGGATTTCATGTTTGGAACGATTGTTCGTATACGCCTCGTAAAGCGTTTTGCAGTCAAAGAATAACGCTATACGAGACAGCTTTTAGAACGATATAAAACTGGAAAACTGCCATTCCGTAAATAGGAACTGCTTTAATGGGAAACATTGCAGAAGATCAGAAATCACAGTTTGCCGCAGCCCTCCGCATTTCTCACAGTGCAGCAGCCCATCAGCCGGATCAATGTACTCGTCTTCCCTTGGTTCGGACTTTTCAGCAAACTTTCCTATCCAGTCACGGACTTCTGCGGTCATCTCAATCATACGGTTTCTCCCTCCTGAACGCTGTAATCCCGGTTTCGGGTCTGGGGTGCAGATTTTTGGATATCCTCGGCAGCCCAGCGCCGGATGGTCGCTGCGTGGCTGGTGTACTGCTTGCCCGTGGAAGCCATATACAGGGAAAGCCTGTCAATATAGGTCTGCCAGAGCGTGGGCAGCTCGGACTGTAGTTCAGCCAGTTCTGCATCGGACAGAAATACATTTTGATACTGCCCATAGGCGTGGGTGCCGGGAACTGCTTCCTCAATTTCAAATTTGGGATTGCATAATCTCCATGAATAGTGTAGGATAACTCTGTCATAAGAAACACCTCCTTTTCTTCATTCTAGCAGATAGAATATCCGCTGAAAAGGATAGCGCACTGCTCTGAAAAATTCGCCGAAAATTTCGGAGAATTTCAGTACCTGCTGTGCGACGTTTTGACATTTCAGTTTTCCCTTATTTTTCCCTTACATGGGTGATATGGTGCAATGCAAAGAGGTTAAAAACGGTATATAAAAGTTTCGGAAATACGCAGAAAAAACGGTAATAATACACATTGGAAATGCGATATCTCGATTCTGAATAGTTCAAGTCCTTGTGTCCCTGCCAAAACCACCGAACGATTTTCGTTCGGTGGTTTTACTTTTTTCTGGGTAATTTCCCGTGTTCCCGCTCTCAGAAGTTCAGTTCTTCACGATTTGCGTATCTGGCATCTCGTGTCTTCCCCTATTTCCCCCTTATCCTGTGGAATCTGTTTCCCTTATGGACTCGTAGAACTTCTGCATTCCGGCGGCGGGATCCCCGTCAAGAAGGGTTGATTCCCCGCTAAAACCCGTTATCCCTCGCTGCCGGAAACGGTTTCTCCCGTCCAGCTGAGGATGCCGCCGAACTCCACAATGTTGGTATAGCCCAGCTTTCCCAGCTTTTCAGCGGCTTGCTTGCTGCGATTGCCGCTGCGGCAATACACCAGTATCAGCTGATCCTTGTCCGGCAGCTGCGGTATTTCGTCAGAGCCGATGGTCTCGTTGGGAACGCAGATCGCGCCGGGAATATGCCCCTGAGCGTACTCCTCCTGGGTTCGGACATCCAGAAGGATGTAGTCCGTTTCCCTTTCCATCATGGCAGCAGCGTCACTCTGGCTGACCTGCCGATAGCTGCCGGCGGGCTTTTCCGAAGTGCCGCAGCCGGTCAGCAGAAGCGCAGTAGCGACAGCCAATAGCACAAAACCGTTTTTCATTGTCATTACCTCCAAATGGATTTGATTCTCAGGCAGGAGCGCCAGGTTAGAAAATGGCTTTTACGACGAGAACCGCGGCCAGTACCCACACCGCCACGATGGGCAGGGCGTAATACCATTTCTTTGGTCTGCCATTCTGCCACATTCCCTCCGCCTGCTTCCGACAGTCCGCAAGGATCTGTGCTGGAATCAGCTTCACAGTCAGGGCGATCAGGGCAGGCAGCAGCAGGACATCGTCCAGATAACCCAGAACCGGAACGAAGTCCGGAATCAGGTCGATGGGCGACAGGGCATAGGCTACGGTGATTCCAGCCAGGATCTTCGCGGGGATGGGCGTTCTTCCGTCCTTCAGCGTGAGAAAAACCGCCGGAATATCCCGCTTCAAAGATGCGGCACGTTCTTTGAGTGTCATGGAAAGCCCCTCCTGATCTGAGTGAAACAGTTCTTCGGCAAGTCTACCCGCTCCGTCTCCTTGATTCCCCGCTACAGAGGGCATTATACCGCAGGATGGCGCAAGATGCAAACAAAATTCCCGGAATTGGTTCGTGTATCTCACGCTTCCAATTCCGGGCTTTGCTTCTATTGTAAGCTCTGCTGTTTTCGGGTTTTCGTGTGACAGGGTTCAACCCGCCCCAGGTGGTTCGGCCCTGGTTGTCCAGCCTGCGCTTTTCCCTCTTGGACAATTTTTCGTAGGGAATGTACGTTTCCATTTTGCTGCCTCCTTGCGGTTTTCTCCATTTTAACAGATAACCGGGCAAATGTCAAAGAAACGATTTGTAAATTCGGAAACATATGATATAATCAAATAAATGGGAAAAAAGGAACGGGGCGTCGGATATGGAACTGTTGGACGTGGTCGATGAAAACGGAATGCCCACCGGGTCAGTCGTCTCCCGGGAAACGGCTCACACAGAGGGAATCCGGCACCGGACTTCTCATGTGTGGCTGGTGAGGATGCGGGGCGGAAAACTTCAGGTGCTGCTGCAAAAACGCTGCGCAGACAAGGATTCCTGGCCCGGCTGCTACGACATCTCCAGCGCCGGACATATCCCGGCAGGTGTTGATTTCATCCCTTCCGCCCTGCGGGAGCTGAAGGAAGAACTTGGCGTGGACGCTGCGCCGGAGGAGCTGATCTTCTGCGGGAACAGGAGTATCCGCGCGGACAGCGTGTTCCACGGGCATCTCTTCCGGGACAGGCAGTATTCCCGGGTCTTTGCCCTCTGGCGGGAGCTGGAGGAACGGGACTTTGTCCTCCAGAAGGCGGAAATCGACGCGGTTGTCTGGATGGATCTGGATACATGCATGGAAGCGGTAGCCAGCGGCACCATTCCCAACTGCATTTACCCGGAGGAGCTGGAAATGGTCAAAGCGGCGGTATCGGCTCACAGGGACGTATCGGATTCCCAAACAGGTTTCCACGGAAAGCAGGGATTGTCATGAAGAAACGGATCATTGCAGTGGCAGCGGTATTTCTCACGGCGGGGATTCTTGCCGCGCTGGCTGCGGCCCAATACCGAAACAGCCATATTTTCGTCGGGGACGAAGTGTACGACCGGAACACGTCGGTTCTGGATCTTCGGGGCACGGAAATCTCCGTGGAGCGCTACGAGGCCCTTCGTGCCGCGCTGCCAGACTGTGAAATCCTGTGGGACATTCCCTTTCAGGGCAGCTTTTACCCGGAGGACACCCAGGAGCTTACCATCTCCCGACTGACCGATGAGGACATGGCGATTCTGGCGCACTTTCCGAATCTTCGCCATGTGGATGCCACCGAGTGCCGGGACTATGACCGGCTTCTCGCCCTTCAGGCTCAGCTGCCCGCGTGTCAGGTGGACTATCAGGTGGTTCTGGGACAGGAAGCCTATCCGAAGGATACTGCTTCCCTCGTTTTCTCCCAGGCCGATGGGGCGGAATTGCTGGAAAAGCTCCGGTATCTTCCCGGTCTGAAAACCGTCCACTTTCTCCAGCCGGAGATACCTGTGGAAACGCTGCTGGCGCTGCGTTCCCGGTATCCGGAGGTGTCGTTCACCTGGGAGAAGGACGTTTTCGGCGTGACCTACGGCGATGATGTCACGGAGTTCGACTTCTCCGGTCAGGCGCTGGATTTGGCGGAGTTGGAGCCGCTGATGGCCTATTTCCCCTCCCTGGAAAAGGTCGTCCTGTGCGACTGCGGTATTGACAACGAGACGATGGCTGCCTACCGGGAACGGGCGCGGGAGCACTATCAGGTCGTCTGGTCGGTGGCGGTGGGCAACTTTACGGTGCGCACCGACGAGACTACCTTCATGCCCACGCGGGAGAAGCACTTCGTGGTGGAGGGGCAGCTTGGGAATCTGGTCTACTGCGAGGACATGATCGTGGTAGACGTGGGGCACAAGCCCATAAAGAATCTGGACTGGCTCTACGGAATGCCCCATCTACAGTTTCTGGTTCTGGCGGACACCCGGGTGTCGGACATCACGCCTATCGGGTCTCTGAAGGAACTGATCTATCTGGAGCTGTTCAAATCTCCGGCAATTCACGACTACTCTCCTCTGACGGGCTGCACCGCGCTGCAGGATGTGAACGTGGCGTATACCAACGGCGATGCCGCCGTATTCGCCCAGATGCCCTGGCTGAAGCACCTCTGGGTCAA
The DNA here is from genome assembly GCA_029100605.1 of Bacillota bacterium. Lineage (GTDB taxonomy): Bacteria > Bacillota > Clostridia > Oscillospirales > Oscillospiraceae > Faecousia. Next base: position 6,258 of record JAQXPK010000083.1, read on the forward strand.
CTGCACCAATATCACCCCCGAGGCCCGGCAGCTGCTCACGGAAAGTCTGCCGGACACCGTGATCGAATTCGACGCCGGCTGGCACATGGGCAATGGCTGGCGGGATCTGGACAATTACTACATCATGCGCGACCTTCTGGGAATGCCCTACTACGATTGGGGCTCCAAGCGTCTGACTGGCGGTTGATAGAAAGAGAATCAGGGCTTTCGGAGCGAAATCCGAAAGCCCTGTTTTTTACGTAAAATACTGAAAGCCCAGCACCACGATACCCAGTATCATCAGCACCACGCCGGTAGCCCGGTTAAGGGTTTTGGGGCTGGCCTTGTTGGCGAATTTCGCCGCGATCCGCGCCCACAGCAATGTAAACACCACACACAGCGCCAGCACAGTCCAATCCGGCGCACCGCCGATGGCAAAGTGGCTGACAGAGCCGGTCAACGCCGTAAACGCCATGATGAACACGCTGGTGCCAACGGCTGTTTTCAGCTCATACCCCAGCACTGTGGTCAGGATCAGCAGCATCATCATGCCGCCGCCCGCGCCGATAAAGCCGCAGATGAATCCGATCAGAATACCGCAGATCACGGATTGAATCACCCGTTTTTTCGCGCTGACCGCCGCCATGGATTCCTTGGTGGTCATAACAGGCTTGACGATGAACTTCACGCCCAGCAGCATGGTCATAAACACCGACGCGCCGCCCATGATCTGGTTGTCCAGCAGGCTGGATACCCAGCTGCCCACCAGGGTGAACGCCAGAACCGACACCATCATCACGATGCCATTTCTGATGTCCAGATTGCCGTTTTTCCCGTATTCATAGGCGCTGACCGCACTGGCCAATACGTCGGAAGCCAGGGCAATGCCCACCGCCGCGTAGGCGTCCATGTGCAGAAACGTAACCAGCACCGGGGTGATGACTGCCGCCGCGCTCATGCCCGCGAAGCCCGTTCCCAGTCCCGCTCCCATGCCTGCAAAAAAACAGACCAGAATCGTTATCAAAAGCTGTCCCAACGAGGTTCCCTCCATTGATTTCCGCCACGGACAGGGGGCATGGGCTCAGCGTCCTCCCTCAAAAGCATCCGCAGTTTCTATTTAGTTCATTTTTGAACGTTATAAGTATACCCTCGTTTTTTGGAAAAGTCAATGATTATTTGTTTAATTTTGAACAATGCATTGCTGGATGGAAGCATAAAGCGCCGCCGCACAATGGGCGAGGAGATTCGGCGGAAGATTTTGGCACAAGCGAAAGTATGATACTGCGCGATCGGGGCAAAAAATCCGCCAAAACCCGCAGTTCCTATTTCACCGTATTGCCATAAAAAGCTGCCCCCGGGAAATCCGGGGGCAGCGGCCGTGAACCATGTGGGCCATGGTGGAATGGAAAGCCAAAGGCTTACTCAGCCAGCTTCTTGAACTCGTCGTAGACGAACTGAACCTTGGGGCCGATAACGACCTGAACGGAGGTCTTACCGGGGCGGACAACGCCCGCAGCGCCGGAGGACTTGATCTTCTTCTCATCAACCAGCAGACGATCCTTGACTTCCAGTCTCAGACGGGTGATGCAGTGGTCAATGGAGGTGACGTTCTCCTTGCCGCCGACACCCTCGAGGATGATCTTGGCCATGGAGGTGAAGTCATCGTTGGCAAGCTCGATCTTCAGCTCGCCCTCCTGGTCGTCCTCACGGCCGGGGGTCTTCAGATCCCACTTGGTGATGGCAAACCGGAACACCAGATAGAACACCACGAAGGCCGCGACGCCCAGAGGCAGAATCAGCCAGGTCTTGGCAGCTGCGGGCAGGGAGGCGGAGAAGATCAGGTCGGTCAGACCAGCGGAGAAGCAGAAGCCGGCGCGGAAGCCCAGAGCAACGGTGACGATGGTGAAGATGCCGTACAGGGCGGCGTAGACAATGTACAGGGGGAACGCCAGGAACATGAACGCGAACTCAAAGGGCTCGGTAACGCCGCACAGGATGGCGCAGACGGCAGCGGAGCCGATGATGCCGATGGTAGCCTTCCGCTTGGCGGGCTTCGCGCACTGAATCATAGCCACAGCAGCGCCGGGGATACCGAACATCATGCAGGGGAAGAAGCCGGACATATACATACCGACGGACCAGCCCATGTCAGCCTCGGTCTTGGCTCCCCAGTAAGCGGTCAGGTCGCCCAGGCCGATGGTGTCGAACCAGAACACGTTGTTCAGAGCGTGATGCAGGCCGGTGGGGATCAGCAGACGGTTCAGGAACGCGTAGATACCAGCGCCCACAGCACCCAGCTTCACGATGCCCTTGCCGATAGCGACCAGAGCGCCGAAGACCACGGGCCACACGAACAGCAGGATGGCGGAGACAACAATGGAGACAACCGCGGTGACGATCGCGACGGAACGCTTGCCGGAGAAGAAGGCCAGCACGTCAGGCAGCTTGGTGTCCTTGAACTTGTTGTAGCACATTGCGCCGATGATACCGGACAGGATGCCGATGAAGGGGTTGGCGATCTTGGAGAAGGCAACGGCGTTGACTTCGCTCTCGACCAGCTTGGGCGCGATGGTGCCCACAGTGCCGGGGTTCAGCAGGGTGGTGATCATCAGCCAGGAAACCAGGCCAGCTAGGCCGGCAGTACCGTTGGCTTCCTTAGCCAGACCGACAGCAACACCGATGGCGAACAGAATTGCCATGTTGTCGATCAGGGCAGCGCCTGCCTTAATCAGGAAGAAGCCCAGGACATAGGCAAAGCCAGAGGTAGCGCCGGCAGCACCCATAGCGGCAGGAGCCAGGGCATAGCCGAGGCCCATCAGAATGCCGCAAATGGGAAGACATGCCACGGGCAGCATCATAGCACTGCCCAATTTCTGCAAATGCTTCATCATATGAAATATCCTCCTTAATAACTCTTGGGAAACTCTGATTCCATCGGCAAGAGCGGACGGCAATCGATTCGCCGATCAGCCGCAGACGATTGATTCAGAGACTCCCTTACTCAGTTCGCCTATTTTCCTCCGTCGGCCCACAACGGTTATAGGTTACTGAGCACGCAGGCCCGCAGCGGCGGGCCCTTTCAAAAAGCCCTTCCCACCTTCCGATGGGCGAACGCGGGCATCTCCGCAGGGCTGATTGACGGTTTACAGGTTGGCCTCGAAGAAGGCCTGCAGCTCCGTGGCGGCCTTGTCCTCGTCCGCACCGCTGACGGTGACGGTCAGTTCCATACCCTGCTTGGCAGCCAGACGCATGACAGCCATCAGCCGTTTGGCGTCCGCCTTGCCGGTGGGGGCTGTGACGGTCACTGTGCTGGCATAGGGCGCGCAGGCCTTCACCAGCATTCCCGCAGGGCGGGCGTGGAGACCAAGGGGATCCTTGATAACATAGGTAAATTCTTTCATAGTTTATACCTCACTTTCACATACGAGCTTTCTGGTTTCCAGAATCCGTCCGGGCGCCATACTCAGCTCGGTGTATCCCATTTTCAGGAAGGTTTCCGTCATCTTGGGGTCTGCGCCCAGCTCGCCGCAGATGCCCGCCCAGATACCCGCGTCGTTGGCAGACTTGGCGATATGCGCCAGCAGAGCCAGCAGGGCGGGATGATAGGGGTCGTAGAAGGCGCCCAGCTTGGCGTTCTGCCGATCCACCGCCAGGGTGTACTGGGTCAGATCGTTGGTGCCCACGCTGAAGAAGGCCGCTTCCTTGGCAAGCTCGGGAGCCAGCACGGCGGCGGCAGGGGTCTCAATCATCACGCCGATGGGCACATCCTTCGTTACAACGCCCTCCGCCTCCAGCTCGCCGCGCACCTTGGCGCACAGGGCTTTTGCCGCCTTCAGTTCCCAGACGGAGGCGACCATGGGGAACATGACGTTCAGGTTGCCATAGGCAGAGGCCCGATAGATGGCCCGCAGTTGGGGGCGGAAAATCTCCTCCCGGGTCAGGCAGATACGCAGTCCCCGCAGACCCAGCGCCGGATTCTCCTCCCGCTCTAAGCCCAGATAGGAAACCTGCTTGTCCGCGCCGATGTCCAGCGTGCGGATGACCACGGGGCGCTCCCTCATGATCTCAGCAACCTTTTTATAGGCCTCGAACAGCTCGTCCTCGGTGGGCAGGCTGTCCCGGCCCAGGTACAGGAATTCACTGCGCATCAGGCCGACGCCCTCGGCGTCGGCGGCAATGGCGGCCTCGGCGTCCTCCGGGCAGCCGATGTTGGCGCACAGCAGCACCTTTTTGCCGGATTTGGTAACACTCTCCTTGCCCCGATAGGCATCCAGGGCGGCACGGGCGCTGGCTGCTTCGTTCTGCTTCTGGCAGAGATTTGCCAGGGTCTCCGGATCGGGATCCAGATACCAGTTCCCGGTGTACCCGTCAACCGCCAGCACGGAGCAGTTCTCCGCGTCCTCCAGAGAAAGGTTAGCCTGCACCAGCGATGGTATGTTCAGCGTCCGGGCAAGAATCGCGGTGTGGCTGGAAGAAGAGCCCTGCCGGGTGACAAAGGCCAGGATCCGCTCCCTGGGCAGCTGGATGGTCTCGCTGGGAGCCAGATCCTCCGCCACCAGCAAAAACGATCCTTCCGGCAGCTGGAAGCCCACATTGCCGCAGAGAATGTCATAAATCCGATGGGACATATCCCGAATGTCCGCAGAGCGGGCGTTCATGTACTCGTCGTCCATGGCGGCAAAGACCTGGGCGAATTCCTCGCCGGTGTCCAAAGCCGCAATGGCGGCGGCGGCGCCGTCCGCAATGGCGGCGGCTACACCATCCAGATAGTCCAGATCATCCAGCATCAGCATCTGCACTTCCACGATCGCCGCCTTGTCCTCGCCCAGCTGCGCCTTGGCGGTTTCATACAGTCCGGACAGCTGCTGACGGGCAGTTTCCCGGGCGGCGTCGAACTTGGCCTGCTCAATGGCAGGATCGCCACTGGAAACGGGCAGCGTGCGCTCGGATTTGCGGTAGACCACGGCGGGGCCGATGGCAACGCCGGGAAATACGGGAAGACCAATTCCTTGTTTCATCGCCATCCCCTTACTTTGCCAGCTCAATGACCACATCGGCGTTGGTCACAGCCTTGCCGACGTGGGTCTTAATGGTGCTGTAGTCCCCGCTGTTGCACACCAGCATGGGGGTAATGGTGTTAAAGCCCTCCGCCTTGATGGCGTCCAGGTCAAACTCGATCAGCAGATCGCCCTTTTTGACCTTGTCCCCGCTGGCGGCGTGAACGGTAAAGTGCTTGCCCTTCAGGCTGACAGTCTCCAGACCCACGTGGATCAGAACCTCGGCGCCGAAGTCTGCCACCAGGCTGACCGCGTGACCAGTCTCGAACATCATGTCCACGGTCGCGTCACAGGGCGCGTAGACCTTTCCCTCGGTGGGTTCCACGGCAATGCCCTTGCCCAGGATCTCCTCGGCGAAGGTGGGGTCGGGAACCTGACTCACGGGAACGGCGTTGCCGGCAACCGGGGCGCACAGCGCATCCATCTGCTTGGAAAACAGCTTCGTAAAGAATCCCATATGTATTCCCTCTTTCGATAAAGTCCCTGCGTCCGCGAACCGGATTTGCAGAGCATATTCTGGTAGATTTCTACTATATAGAATACCAATGCAAGCCTTGTTTGTCAACGAAGAACGGCGCATCGGGGAGCTTTTTGGTGCTAAACCACAAATGGACAAAATGTGAATTGTGCACTTTGCCGATATATTGATTTTGGTACGTTCTTCCCATCCGAGTCCCAAATGCAAACGGATTATTTTCCTTTTTGGGAGTGATTTTGATAAATGTTGTGCCTCCCCCCTGAAAATTGAAGAATTCTCTTTATTGAAATAAACCCGTTTTGCGGAATAATGACTGGAAGAGGCAAATCGTTCCCTGAAGCCGGGCGGGGTATCCCGGCTGTTTCGCCTCAAACCCCTGGTGCGGCTGGGCGACGCCGCGTTTCCGTGCTTTATGATCCACAACCTGATCGTCGTCCCCCTGGCCATCAGCAGCGACATTCAGACGCAGGCGGGCAACTCTGTTTTTCGCCGTATCACCCACCGTTTGGATTGGTTTCGGTGCCCTCACGGCCGCTGCCATGGTTGCTGCCACTGTGGCGCTGGGAAAAAAGCAAATGGTGAAACTCTGATACGATAAATACTGTTCATGTTTCATTATGATCAAGACGGCACCGCCATACGGCGTTGCGTCCAGGGAGCCAGGCTTACCGCCTGGCTCCGTCGTTTATCCCGGACATACAAAATCACCCTCTCACGGCTGACCGTGAAAGGGTGATACACAATACGTCTTAATCCTCGTCCCAGTTGTGCCAGACGTTCTGCACGTCGTCGTCCTCGTCCATGATGTCCAGCAGCTTTTCCATCAAGGAAATCTGCTCGGGATCGGTGAGCTTCTGGTAGTTCTGGGGCACCATTTCGATCTGGGCGGAGACAAAGCTGTAGCCCTTGGCGGTCATGGCGTCGGCTACCGCGTTGAAGTCGTCGGGGTCGGTGTAAATGGTGAAGGCATCGTCCTCCGCCTCGAAGTCGTCCGCGCCGCAGTCCATGGCGTCCATCATGACCTGGTCTTCCTCGTAGTCGCCGTCCTCGTTGTCGATCACCAGCACGCCTTTCTTGTCAAACGACCAGCTGACGCAGCCCGTAGCGCCCAGGTTGCCGCCGAATTTGTCGAAATGATGGCGCATGGAACCGGCGGTACGGTTGCGGTTGTCGGTCATGGTCTCCACGATGACCGCCACGCCGCCGGGGCCGTAGCCTTCGTAGGTGATGGATTCATAGTTGTCGCCGCCGGCACCTGCCGCCTTTTCCAGGCAGCGCTTGATGTTGTCGTTGGGCATATTGGCGGCCTTGGCCTTGGTAATGACGGTAGCCAGGCGGGAGTTATAGGCAGGGTCGGCGCTGCCGCCCTCCTTCACCGCCACAATCAGTTCCTTGGCGATCTTGGTGAAAGCAGCAGCACGCTTGGCGTCCTGCGCGCCCTTGGTCTTTTGAATGTTATGCCATTTGGAATGTCCGGACATTGTATCTCTACCCTTTCTGGATGAATTTATGAAATCAACTGATTTATTTTAACAGAACGGATTGTAAAAATCAACACTTTATTGGAAGAATTTCATGCAGTCCCGGTGGGTTTCGGAAAACAGCACCGTTACATCGGGAAACGCCCCCCGGAGCTTCTCCGCCAGAATGGGCATGGCAGGGTTTTCCGTGTGAAAATGCCCGGCGTCGATCAGGTTTAAGCCTTTTTCCCAGGCGGTGCGGAACTGATTGTATTTTACGTCCGATGTCACGAGGGTGTCGCACCCGGCGCTTATGGCGTCGCCCATCTCCCCTGCGCAGGCACCGCCGCCCACAGCCACCTTCCGGACGGTTCTGCCGCCATCCACATAGCGCAGTCCATCACAGTGCAGCCTCTCCTTCACCCGGGAAAGAAAGGCCTCCAAGGGCTGCTCTCCCACGGTTCCGGCCCGCAGCAGGCCGTAGGCACGCCCATCGGGAAGCGTGCCCAGAGGACGTATGATTTCGGGATTCTCCAGTCCCAAGGCAGCCGCCAGAGCGTCATTGATGCCGCCGGGTGCCAGATCCAGATTGGTGTGGGCGTTGATGGCGGCGATGCCATGCTGAATCAGGGTCATCAGGCAGCGCCCGGTTTCCGTATCCCCAGTCACGGCCCACAGTGCGTCGCCAAAAATCAGGGGATGGTGGGTGACGATCAGGTCGGCATGCCGGTCAATGGCCTCCTGAATCACATTGTGAAAGGGATCCAGCGCCACCAGAATGGTATGGACCCGTTGCTCTCTTTGCCCGCAGAGCAGGCCGCCGTTGTCCCAGCTTTCCATCAGGGACGACGGAGCCAGATCTTCCATAAACTGTAAAACGTCAGCAACGGTTGTCATGGGTCAGTTCCTCCAAAATCTGCTTGTATTGCCCGGATTTTTCACTGTCGGAACGGGACAGCCCCTCCACGGTCTTTTGCAGACCGGAAATCACCCGATCGGAAAACGCCGGGAGCAGATCGCTGCCGCTTTCCCGGAGCGCCGGGGAAAGGTAGCAGTCGGCCTCGGTAAAGGTTCCGCCGGGGGCATACACCGCCTCCATAACCGGGTAGATAAATTTCCCGTCCCGAGCCAGGGTCTCCCGGCGGATGGCAAAGCCCTGCCGGTACAGATACCGGCGCAACTCCGGGCGTTTGCTCTGGCACTGTAAGATGAGGCGGTATTTGGGATCCTTCAGCCAGGGCGCGGCATCCAGAATGGACATCATGGTGTCCGCTCCCATGCCCGCGCAGATGAGGCAGTCGAAGTCCCTTGGGAGGCTTCGCAGGCCGTCGGACAGGTAGAAGGCCATTTTGTCCCGGACACCGTAGGTTTCGCTGTTGCGAATGGCGCTTTGCAGGGGCATCTGGCGAATGTCGGAGGCAAACACAAAGCTGGCGATCCCGCTTTTCAGCAGGGAAATGCCGGTATAGCCGTGGTCACAGCCCACGTCCGCCACCCGGTCTCCCGGCTGAACGAAAGCGCAGCAGGCCATCAGGCGGTTGGAAAGGGGTATCTTCACGGGACAATCCTCCCTAGCGCGGCAGAAAAAGAGGGCTGCTAAAAAAGCCGCAGTTCCCTTTTGACGTTCGTCAAAAAGGAATCGGATTGTCACGCCAGCGTTCCTACTGGCGCGCAATACCAGGCTTTTTTAACAACCCTATGCCGGTTCACTCAGTTTTTCGCGGCTTCGCTCTCCTCGTAGGCCTCCAGGAACTGGTTCAGCTGCGCCAGGAAGGGCTCGCAGTCCACGCCGTGAACCATGCAGGCCTCCTCCACAGTCTCCCCCCGGGAAGAGGGGCAGCCCAGGCAGTGCATACCAATGGCGAAGAACAGGGGCGCAGACTGGGGCGCGATGTCCAGAATGTCGCCGATGATGGTATCTTTTTCAATTTTAACAGCCATGAAAATGACCTCCTATTTGTTTCTGGGGCTATTATAACCGCACTTTCGGAAAAAAACAAGAGGCAATCTGCATAAGCGGACAATTTATCCCCTCTTCAGATCCTTTGTGGCGGGATTGTCGATCAGCCTTCCATCCTGCGTAAAGCGTGATCCGTGGCAGGGGCAGTCCCAGCTGTGCTCCGCCGGATTCCATTTCAGGGCGCAGCCCATATGGGGACAGCGTTTTGCCGGAAAGGTCAGCAGATTTCTCACCGCTTCTCCGGCGTTGACGGCAAGCTGGGGATGGGGAATGCTCCGGGACGGGGAAAAGACCTTTGCGTAAGGGCTTCCCCTGCCCTGTATCAGATCCGTCAGCAGCTGCGCCGCCACCATTGAGGAGGTCATACCCCACTTATTGAAGCCCGTCGCCACATAGAGGTTGGGCGTTCCGGCGCTGTAGCGTCCGATATAGGGAACGCCGTCCAGGCTCATGCAGTCCTGAGCCGCCCAGCGGTGGGTGATTTCCGCTCCGGGATAATGGGCCGACGCGAACTGCTCCAGCTCCGTCCATCCTCCCCCGGCGTGCCCCGTTCGATGGCCGCCACCGCCCAGGAGCAGTTCGCCACCGCTCCCCCGAAAGGACAGGCCGTTTTCCCGTTCGTCCAGGTACATACCATCGGGAACGGGGGCTTTTTTCAGGGACAGAACGTAGGAGCGCTGCTGGTACAGCTTGAGGAAGTAGCTGCCGTGTTTGTTCAAAAAGGGGAAATGGGTGGCAACGATGACGGCGTCCGCCCGAATGACGCCGTGATCCGTCACCGCGACGCCTTTTTTCAGTCCCCGTACCGGGGTATTCTCGTAAACGGTCAAATCGCTGACGATCCCGGGCAGGAATTTCAGCGGATGAAACTGCGCCTGGCGAGGAAACCGTACCGCCCCCACGGTGGGAAACGGCAGGGGCAGATGCTCGGCAAAGTCCGCCCTGGCGCCGATTCTGTCCAGTGCCTCCAGCTCCGCTTCCAGCTTCTCCCGGTTGTCTGTGGAATAGAGAAAGCTGTCCTGCTCGGAAAAGTCGCAGTCAATTCCGGCGCACAGCGCGCGAAACGCTGACAGCGCCTGTTCGTTGGCTTTCCAATACAGCGCTGCCGTTTCCACTCCGAACCGTTTCAGCAGCTGGTGGTAAATCAGGCCATGCTGGGATGTGATCTTCGCGGTGGTGCCCCGGGTCACGCCGCTGGCAATGGTCGCCGCCTCCGCAACGGCGCAGGAAATCCCCACATTTTGCAGTTGGTGGGCACAGAGCAGTCCCGCCATCCCGCCGCCGATGATCAACACGTCCGTCCGGGTCTCCCCCCAGAGCGGTGGAAAACAGGGCAATGCGGCTTCCTCCGTCCAAATGGAATCCATGCGATCAACTCCTTTTTCCCTAGTATGGGCAAAATGGAGAAGAAAATGCGGCCGGTGGCCGCTGACAATCCGTGCCCGGGTGGTCTATATTTGTTCCGACGTTGGACACCGCCCGGTTCGGTATGGAGCACAAAAAGGCTTCTGCTTGAGGGGGCGGCTTTGGCGCGTTATACTAAAACCTGGTTGAAAGCTTTAATAGATTTCCGAGGATGAATTGTGCCAGAAAAGGCAGATGACGCAGCTGGGCTTTCCGCCCAGCAAGGAAGATAACGCACTCTGGTGCAATTCAGACCGGAAAGATATAAAGCTTTTAATCGGGTTTTAGTATTAAGCTGCAACTCGCCGCAAAAAACTGCGGCAGACGAAGTCCGCCGCAGTTATTTCTGTTTGTTCAGGTGCCAAGGTAAGCCGCCTTAACGGCTTCGTTGGAGAGCAGTTCCTCGCCGGTGCCCTCCAGGGTGATGCGACCCGTCTCCATAACGTAGCCCCGGTCGGCGGTTTTCAGCGCCATATTGGCGTTCTGCTCAATCAAAAGCACGGTCACGCCCTGGCGGTTGATTTCCTTGATGATGTCGAAGATGCCCTTGACAATGATGGGCGCAAGACCCAGGGACGGTTCATCCATCATGATGACCTTCGGTCGGCTCATCAGCGCCCGCCCCACAGCCAGCATCTGCTGCTCGCCGCCGGAGAGAGTGCCGCCCGCCTGCCAGGAGCGCTCCCGCAGCCGGGGAAACAGGTCAAAGACCCAGTTTAAGTCCTCCGTCAGGTCGTCCTTGCGCAGATATGCGCCGATCTTCAGGTTCTCCAGCACCGTCATGTCGGGGAAAATCCGCCGGCCTTCCGGCACCAGGGTAATGCCCCGGGAGACGATCACGTTGGAATCCTTGCCGGTGATGTCCTCATCCCGGAAGGTGATCTTTCCGGCGGAAGGCTTCACCAGTCCCGCAATGGCTCGGAGGGTGGAGCTTTTTCCCGCGCCGTTGGCGCCGATCAGAGTGACGATCTGCCCCTCCGGCACGTCCAGGCTGATGCCCTTGACAGCCTCAATGCCGCCGTAATGTACTTGCAAATCCCGAATTTCCAGAATGTTAGGCATCTTCCGCCACCCCCAAATAAGCCTCGATCACGCGCTTGTTCTGCTGCACCTCTTTGGGCACGCCCCGGGCGATTTCGCTGCCAAAATCAATGACATAGATATAATCGGAGATCCGCATGACCAGATCCATGTGGTGCTCGATGAGAAACACCGTCAGATGATGCTTATCCCGGATTTCCCTGATGTACGCCGCCAGCTCCTGGGTCTCCTGGGGATTCATACCGGCAGCCGGTTCGTCCAGCAGCAGCAGCTTGGGATCGGTGGCCAGCGCCCGGGCAATCTCCAGGCGGCGCTGCAAGCCGTAGGGCAGGCTGGTAGCGATTTCATCCTTATACTGATCCAGTCCCTGCTCCCGCAGCAGCTCCATGGTCTCTTCCCGCATTCTCGCCTCTTCCTTGGCGTTGGCTCGGAAAATGGCGGAGAACACGTTCTGTTTGGCTCGCATATGCTTGGCGACCAGAACGTTCTCAAACACCGTCATGCTCTTCCACAGGCGGATATTCTGGAAGGTTCTGGCAATTCCCAGCTTGACCACGTGATCCGGTGTCGGGTTGACGATCCGCTCTTTCGTAAACTTATCGCCGTCACTGCCAAGATAGGTCTTCTTCATCTTGCCGGTGGGGTGGCTGCAGACCATGGTCTGACCCAGGAACTCCACTCTCCCGTTGGTAGGCTGATACACGCCGGTGATGCAGTTGAAGGCCGTGGTCTTGCCCGCGCCGTTGGGGCCGATGAGCGCCACGATCTGACCCTCCGGCACATCCAGGGACAGATTGTTCACGGCGACAACGCCGCCAAACTGCATGGTGACATTCTCCATGCGAAGAACCATATTCTCACTCATGCCGTTCAGTCCTCCTTTTCCGCCGCCGGAGCCGGCTTCTTTCGCTTCAGCTTCCCAAGCCATCCGCCGATGCCCTTCCAGGAAAGCTCCTTCTCACCCATAATGCCCTTAGAGAAGAACAGGACGATGATCATAATGACAACGGAAAATACAACCATGCGGAAGCCGCTGCGCAGCAGGGGCACCTTGAACGAGCCGATGTAGGTCTCCCGATCCAGGAACCGCAGCCACCACTCGGAGCAGGCCACATACAGGAAGGTGCCGATGACGGAGCCGGAAACGGAGCCGATGCCGCCAATAACCACGATCAGCAGAATCTCATAGGTCATTGTGGAGGTAAAGGCCTTGGCCTGGGCGTTTGCCACGTACATGGCAAACAGCGCGCCGCCCACCCCGGCGAAGAAGCTGGAAATCACGAAGGAGAGCATTTTGTGCTTAAACAGGTTGATGCCCATGGCCTCCGCCGCGATTTCGTCATCCCGGATGGCCTTGAACGCCCGACCGTAGGAGGAATGAATCAGCAGCACGATCAATGTGATGCAGAGGATCGACACCAGGAAGGGCACAAAGGTGCTCAGCCGGAGCACAACTTCTCCCGCCGAGTTTTTAATGTTGAAGTCAGAGAAGGTGGGGAAATTCTTAATCATATTCGCGCCGTTGGTAATGGGACCCAGGGTCTGCCACTGGAAGATGGCGCGGAGAATCTCCGCAAAGCCCAGGGTCGCAATGGCGAGGTAGTCGCTTTTCAGCCGCAGCACCGGCATGCCGATGAGCGCGGCGAACAGGGCGGCAACCAGACCAGCCAGAATCAATCCCACGAGAACCGCCAGAATCAGGGACACCGCGCCTCCAAAGCCCGCGCTGCCGAAGATTCCCTGGAACAGATCCATCAGAGAGAACTTCACAGCGGAGCCGCCGTAGAGGTAATACACCTGATCCTTGGCAGCCATAGGCACGGTCAGAATGGCGTAGGTATAAGCGCCCAGGAGCATGAAGCCCGCCTGACCCAGAGAAAACAGGCCGGTAAAGCCGTTCAGCAGGTTCATGGAAACCGCCAGCAGGGAGTACACAGCGCCCTTCTTCAGCACGGTGAACAGCTGGCTGGTGGGCGAAAAGATGGCAGGCAGTCCCGGGATCATGTCGCTGAGGTTTTCCAGCAGGACGATCAGTGCCAGCAGCACGGCGATGGAAATCAGAGCGGCAAAGCTGCCCCGATGATTCGTTTTCTGTTTCAGCATATCCGGCACCTCCTTAGACCTTGTCCGTGGCCTTCTCACCGAACAGACCGGTGGGCTTGAAGATCAGGATGAAGATGAGCAGAGCAAAGGTGAAGGCGTCGGAAAAGACGGACACATTCCAGGCCGAGGGCAGACCCTTGATGATGGTCTCGCAGATGCCGATGATAAACGCGCCGATCACCGCGCCGGGAATGGAGCCGATGCCGCCGAACACCGCCGCCACAAAGGCCTTCAGGCCGGGCATAGCGCCAGCCGTGGGGGTGATGGCGGGATAGGTGGTGAAGTACAGAATGGAGCCAACCACCGCCAGGGCGGAGCCGATAACAAAGGTCATGGAAATGACGTTGTTGATCTTAATGCCCATCAGGCGGCTGGTTTCAAAATCCTTGGAAACCGCCCGCATAGCCATGCCGATCTTGGTATGGTTGATCAGCTGGGTCAGCAGGGCGATGAGCACCAGCACCAGAATGGGGGTGATAATGACCACCAGCTTGGTGGATGTACCCACAATATTGACAGTCCTGGTCAGCGCGCCGATGGTGGGATAGGTCATGGGCTGCCCGCCGGTGACGTAGGTAGCGGTGTTCTCCAGCAGGTAGCTGACACCGATGGCGGAGATCATGACCGACATTCTGGGGGCGCTGCGCAGGGGTTTATAGGCCGCCCGCTCAATGAAGAAGCCCAGAGCCACCGTCAGAGCGATGACAATGGGAATGGCAATATAAATGGGCACGGCGGCGGAAACGTAAATGCCCAGCAGACCCGCGACCATGAACACGTCACCGTGGGCGAAGTTAATCAGCCGCAGAATGCCGTAAACCATGGTGTAGCCGATGGCAATCAACGCCAGCTGACCGCCAAGGGAAATACCGCTGAGCAGAATGGATACGAGATATTCAGCAGAAATCAGTTGTTCCATGCAGGAAGCCTCCAAGTTCTATGTCCTTTCAGCCGCATCCTATGAAAATACGACTGTTGGCGGGGGCATAACACCCCCGCCAGAGCTGTCAGATTTGGCTAAATTTCAGTTGGCAGAGTCAGTGGGTTCAGTCTCCTCTGCTTGGACAGAACCGGTCTGGACGGTCTCCAGAACCCAGGTACCGTTGGAGGTGTCCGCAGTCTTGATGTACGCGGTGTCGCGGACGGCGTCGCCCTGGGCGTCAAAGGCGATGGAGCCGGACACGCCGGTGTAGGTCACGGAAGGCAGAATCTTCATCAGCTCGGCCTTGTCGCCGCTGCCGGCCTTCTTCATGGCCTCCAGCGCCACGAAGTAAGCGTCATAGCCCATGGCGGTCACAGCGGAGATGGTATCGTTGCCGCCGTTGGCAGCCAGTGCCTCGGAGTTGCTGTTGATGTACTCCTTGATGCCGGTATCAAACTCGGGAGAACCGCCCTCCTGATAGAAGGTGGAGACGTACAGCTGCAGGTCGGTGCCGGCAATGGCTTCCAGAACCATGTTGTCGTCCAGGGTATCGGAACCCAGGAAGGGCGCCTCAATGCCCAGAGAAGCGGCCTGCTTGATGATCTGAACCGCGTAGGCGATGGACACGGGGGTGAAGATGACATCCGCGCCCTCGCTCTTGGCCTTGTTCAGGTAGGAGCCGAAGTCGGAGTTGCCGGTGGGGAAGGAGTCGGTGATGACCTTGCCGCCCGCGGCCTCAAAGACCTGGGTAAAGAAGGCGATCAGACCCTGGTCGTACTCGTTGCCGCTCTCGCCCAGGCAGTAGGCGGTCTTGGCGGAGAACTTGCTCATGGCGAAGTTCGCCAGAACGTCGGCCTGGAAGTTATCCAGGAAGCAGATGCGGAAGTAGTAGCTGTTGCCGGCGGTGACGTTGGGGTTGGTGCAGGTCACGCCGATGGCGGGGATGCCGGCCTCCTCAAACTTGGGGCCGCCTGCCATGGAAACGCCGGAACCGTAGGAACCCAGGACAACGGACACGCCCGCGCTGACCAGAGAGGAAGCGGCGGAGGGAGCCTTATCCGTGGAAGAACCGTTGTCGCCGTAGACCAGCTCGATCTTGTAGGTCTCGCCGTTCAGGGTGACTTCAGGCTCCTGGCTGTTGGCGTACTGCATACCCAGGATCTCCTTCTTGCCGCCGGAAGCAGAGTCGCCGGAAGAGGGCTCAAACACGCCGATTTTAATAACCTTCTCTCCGGAAGCCGCACCGCTGCCGGAAGAGGCGCAGGCGCACAGAGACAGCGCCATGCACAGAACCAAAATTACCGAGAGTACTCTTTTCATTTTCTTATCCTCCATTCCGAAAAACGCCAATCCACGCGCCGTGGACATTTGTTTTCCTAATATGGAAGATTATACATGAAACAAAATGGAAAAACAACTGTGATTTGCTATGGAAATCCATGCAAGATCGGCTGCATTTTGTACAAATCGAACAAAAATGGGTATGATTGAAAATGGTCTTCCCAGAGTCCGGGCAGACCGGAAAACAAGCGCCAAAAAATTGTCAAAAAAACAGATACACATTTACCGTTTTCTGTGTTATGCTATGATAAGTTGAGCGCAGCACGAGAACGGCTGCGGGAAAGGGAGAAACCAATGAAAGACTTAAACTGTGATAAGATGATCCTCGCCATCTTTCAGGATGACCAATACGACGATGTCGTTTCGGATTTGAATTCCCACGGCTTTTACGCCACCATTCTGCACTCCACCGGCGGCTTTCTGAAGAAGCGCTCCGTCACCGTGATGACCTGCGTCAATCATGAGCATCTGGACGAGGTGATGGCTCTGATGAAGAAGTACGGTGAGCGGGTGGAGCAGCTCGTTTCCCCGGTCTTTGGCGGCACAGACCCGGCGACGGATACGCCCACGACCATCCAGGTGCCCGCGCGCTGCGGCGGTGTGGTACTGTTCGTTCTGGACGTGGATCAGTCCATCCGGTTCTGATTCCCGGACTGGCAGGAGGTTTCCATGACGAATTCTTTGACAAAAGGGCCGATTACGCGGCAGGTGATCGTCTTTTCCATCCCCATCATTCTGTCCAACCTGCTCCAGCAGGTCTATTCCATGGTGGACAGCGTCATCGTGGGAAAGGGCATCGGCGAGACGGCTCTGGCTGCCGTCGGAGCGACGGGGACGGTGCACTTTCTGATTTTCGGGTTCATTATCGGGCTGACCGGCGGGTTTGGCATTCCTATTTCCCAGGCATACGGCGCGGAAAACCGGGAGCGTGTCCGCACGCTCACTGCCAACGCCGTGACGCTGTCCCTGCTGTTCAGCTTTGCGGTGACGGCGGTTTGCCTTCTGATCATCCGCCCTCTGTTCGCGTTCATGCGCACGCCGGAGCAGCTGATGCCGCAGACCCTGGCCTACTTCCGGGTGATCCTCATCGGGACTGCCGTGACGGTACTCAATTCCCTGTTCCTTACCATTCTCCGCTCCCTGGGCGACAGCCGAACGCCTATGGTCGCCATGGTCACTTCCTCCGTAGTGAACATCGGGCTGGATCTGTTTTGGGTGTATGTTCTGAAAAGCGGCGTGGAGGGTACCGCCATCGCCACGGTTCTGTCCCAGGTGGTGTCCCTCGTAATGTGCGCGGCGGTGCTGTTCCGTTCCGAGATGCTGAGAAATCTCAAGTCGGAATGGAAGCCGGATGTCCGGCTGAATCTCAGTCTGATCCGCATTGGCCTGCCGGTGGCGTTTATGAACTCCGTCACCGCTGCCGGCGCGCTGCTATTGCAGTATTTCGTGAACAGAATGGGCGAGCTGTATGTGGCGGCCTATGCGGCCTGCATTCGCTACAGCAGCCTGTTTGAGCAGATTCCCAACTCCATCGGTATGGCGGTGCTCAGCTTCGTGGGTCAGAATGTCGGCGCCGGGGAAAAAGAGCGGGTGAAATCGGGCGTCCGGGTGGGGCTTGTGTTTTCCGCCGTGGTCTGCGTGCCGCTGGTTCTCCTGCAGACGGTGTTCCCTGGGCAGCTGCTGTCTCTGATGCTCACGGAAAGCGCCACCATTGAGGCAGGCTGTCAGTATCTGCCCATCGCCGGGGTGTTTATGCTTGCGCTGGGCTGGCTGTTCGTCTATCGGTTCGCGATTCAGGGAATGGGGAATACCTTCCTGCCCATGCTCTCGGGCTTCCTGGAGGTCGTGATGCGGGTCACGGTTGGCTTTGCGACCCTTCCCCTGGCGTTTCGGGGAATCGCTCTGGCGGAGGTGTCCGCCTGGTGCGGTGCCTGTCTAATGCTGTGTGTTTCCTACCACGTCGTATTCCGAAGAACCTTTTCCGCTGGGAAGGCTTGACTATTCCGGACTTCCATAGCCGCATTTCAAAGATAAGAAGAGTGTGCCGATTATCGTTTATACTAATTCTTGATTGAAAGCTTTAAAAGCTTTCCGAGAATGAATTGTGCCAGAAAAGGCAGATGACGCCGCTGGGCTTTCCGCCCAGCAAGGAAGATAACGCATTCTGGCGCAATTCAGGCCGGAAAGAAT
>JAQXPK010000084.1 GCA_029100605.1 Bacillota bacterium
GTGCATACCGGCTCAACGCAGTAAACCGGCAAATTGGAATTTATCGTTCCTTCGGAACGATGGCATTCTGCGAATGCCGGGGAAAACGGATTGCCACACCAGCCTGAGGGCTGGTTCGCAATGACATCGTTTTCTGTTTTCCCTCTATCCTTACGCAGTGGAATATTACAGCGGTATGTCATTGCGAGCCAGTGCGCACACTGGCGTGGCAATCCGTTCCCCGCAATGCGCAGCATTGCGTCGGCCGTAGGCCGATCACGTTAGGTGCACAAATCCCAATTTACCTTTCTTCCGGCGTCATTTCCCCACGCAGAACCGCTCAAAAATCCGGGCGGTAATATCCTCCCGCACCGTTGCGCCGGTGACCTCGCCCATGGCTTCCATGGACTCCTCCACGTCGGTGAGCACCGCGTCGGGGGTGATGCCCAGTTGGAGGCCCTGAAGGGCGCGAAGCATGGCTTCATAGGCCCGGCGGATGGCGTCATACTGCCGTGCGTTGGTGAGGATGGAGCCGTCGCAGGGCGCTTCGTTTTCAAACATCCCGTCCACCGCGTCGGCAAACTGGTCAAGACCTTCCCCGGTCTTGGCGCAGATGGGAATGACGTAGAGAAACGGCAGCTCCCCCGGCTCCACCGCTGTGCCCAGATCGGTTTTGTTGATAATGGCAATGGCGTGCTCCCGATCTTCACACAGCTCCATGATATGCTCATCCGCTTCGTCCAAAGGCTGAGAGCCATCGCAGACGAAAATCACCAGGTCGGCGTTCTCCACAGCCTCCCGGGAACGCTGCACGCCCATAGCCTCCACGGTGTCGTCGGTGTCCCGGATGCCTGCGGTGTCGATCAGCCGCAGCCGGGTTGCGCCCACCATCACCGTCTCCTCCACCGTGTCCCGGGTGGTCCCGGGAATGTCGGTGACAATGCACCGGTCATAGCCTGCCAGAGCGTTGAGCAGGCTGGACTTGCCCACGTTGGGCTTGCCCACGATGGTAGCGGCGACGCCCTGTCGGAGAATCCGCCCCTGGGAGTAGGTTTGCAGCAGCGCGTACAACGCTTTGGCGTCACTGCGCAGATTCCCACTGTAATTCTCCAGCCCGAAATCCGCAATGTCCTCATCAGGGTAGTCCAGCACCGCGTGAAAATGGCTGCACAGGTTCACCAGATCGTCGTAGATGGGCGCGAGTTTCTTTTGCAGAACGCCTCCCACCTGCCCGGCGGCGTTGGCGGCGGCGTCGGCGGTGTCCGCCTCGATGAGGTCAATGACTGCCTCCGCCTGGGTCAGATCCAGTTTGCCGTTTAGAAAGGCTCGCTTGGTGAATTCCCCCCGCTTGGCAGGCCTTGCCCCAGCCAGATACAGCGCCTCCAGCCCTGCCGCCAGCACGGCGGGGGAGCCGTGACAGTGAAATTCCACCGTGTCCTCCCCGGTGTAGCTGTGGGGCGCCCGGGAGACTACTGCCATGCACTGATCGATTACCCGGCCCTGCTTGTCGTGGAGGGTGCCCAGACACATACGCCTGTCGGGCAGATCGGACAGAGATTTCCGACTGCTTAATGAAAAGACCTTGCCCGAAACGGCAATGCAGTCATCGCCCGACAGCCGGAGAATGCCGATGGCGGAAACCTGATTGCCGGTGGAAACGGCGGCGATGGTGTGAGACATGGAAAAAACCTACTTTCCCAAAAATTCCAGCGGATCTCCCGGACTTGCGATAAAGTGCATCAGCATATACGCACACATGACAGCCGCATTCTCTTCCTGCAAAATCCGCTTTGCCTCCGCCCGGTCGGCGAGAACCACCTGAATTTCCTCGGAGGCTTCCTGGTGGACGCTGGTGGGTTCGCCGCTGCAATAGCCGAAGACAGTGCCGCAGCTTTCGTCGGTCATACCCACGGTGGTAAAGAAGGGTCGGGAGTAACTGCCCGCGTCCACAGGGGTGAAGCGCAGCCCAGTCTCTTCGTACATTTCCCGGATTCCGGCGGCGAGCATATCCTCGCCTGGTTCTACCAGTCCGGCGGGAAATTCGTAGACGTATCCGCCCACGGGATAGCGGTACTGACGGATGAGGACGACTCTGTCCTTCCGCTCCCCGTAGACCCCGTAGAGAATGACGCCATCTGGGTTGTTTTCCCGGGTGACGGCCTTGAGCTGCCCGATTTCCCTTGCCCGAGAGGCAACGTAATAGGGCGCGGCCTTTCCGTCCCTGTGGACGGCCTCGAATTCATAGAAGTTCAGAAACCGGGTGTTGGTTTTCTTCTCGATCCGCCCAATGCGGCTCATGGCAGGCACCCCCTATCCATAATACCTTACTATACCATTATCCTGTCCAAAATGCAATGATAATCCGCTTCCTTTGGGGCATACTTCCCGACAGGAGGGAACGCCATGACGGATGAACGGATACGCGGCGCTTTTGAGGGCGCGGGAGATTTTGTGGCGCGGGCGCTGCGCTGCGGCGGCAATACCCTGTACGCTTACTATATAGACGGCCTGACCTCCGGCGGAGATATTTCCGAGTATGTGTTCAAACCTATAGCGGAGCACCTTTCCGGCTCCATGGCGGAGCTATATGACTGGGCGCTCCACGGCGGCATCTACAATTCCGCTGCCACTGCCTGTAAAACTATGGAAGAGGTGGAGCTGAAGCTGGTCAACGGCTTCTGCGTGGTGCTGTTTCCCGGCGTGGGCGCCATTGCCTTTGAAGTCAAGACTGGAGTCAACCGGGGCCTGTCCTCTCCTGAGGTGGAAAACACGGTGAAGGGGCCGAAGGACGCCTTCGTGGAAAATATGCGCATCAATACCAGTCTCATCCGCCGTCACTTGCGCACGCCGGATTTGCGGCTGTCCGAGACAAAGGTGGGGCGGCGCTCTTTGACCAACGTGACGGTGGTTTGGGTGGAAGGGATCACCAACCCGCAGCTGGTGCGACGGATGCGGGAACGCCTGGATACCATCGACATCGATGGTTTTCTCTCACCCTCCGCAGTGGAGGAATACGTCACCGGTTCCAGGGCGACAGCCTTCCCGCTGCTGCAATACACCGAGCGCCCGGATCGGTTCTGCCAGGGATTGCTGGACGGGAGAGTGGGACTGCTGGTGGATGGTCTGCCCCTGGCCTATCTGGCCCCGGCGACCCTGGGGTATCTGCTGGACAGCCCCGAGGATCGAAGCCGAGACTATGTGCTGGCTTCCTGTATCCGAATTCTGCGCTACGGAGCACTGCTGCTGGGACTGCTGCTGCCGGCGGCATATATCGCCCTGGTTACCTTCCACCAGGATTGGATACCAGCGCCGTTTCTCAATATCATATTGGCGAACAAAGAGCGAGTGCCCTTTTCCACGGCGACTGAGGTGTTGGGACTGCTGATTTCCTACGAGCTGCTCCAGGAATCGGGAATCCACCTTCCGGAAACCATCGGTCAGGCAGTGTCTACCATCGGCGGCATTGTCGTGGGGACAGCTGCGGTGGACGCGGGCATCGTATCACCGGTGGTGCTGGTCATGATCAGTGTGGCGGGGATCTGCGGATTTGTCCTGCCCAACCGGGATCTGGCGGAGGCTATCCGGGTCTGGCGATTCGGCTTGGGGGTGCTGGCGGCGTTCTTTGGCATCACAGGACTGATTGGAGGCGTTGTGGCGCTGATTGCCCACTTAGCCAGCCTGAAATGCCTGGGTGTGGGGTATATGACGATCTTCCCGGGGGGCAGAGGCCTGCTTCAGAAGCACCTGAAATACCAGAAGCGAAGAGACCCAAAGCTGCATCCGCAGGATCGAAAAAATCAGCGATAAAAAGTCGTAAGAAAAGGCTTGACAAAGGGGTTTGTGCGTGGTAGGATAAGCGGGCTGTCTGAGAGGGCGGCGCTTAGGGAAGCACGGAGAAAGAAATTTGAAAAAGATCGAAAAAAGTTCTTGACAAATAAAAGGCTGCGT
>JAQXPK010000085.1 GCA_029100605.1 Bacillota bacterium
GCAGTCCGCGCAGCTGACGTCGGGCAACAGGCTGGCGTCGTAGGCGATGCCGTTCTTGTCGAAGTAATCCTTCAGGGCGGCCTTCACGGCCTCCTCCGCCAGAACGGAACAGTGGAGCTTGTGGGCGGGCAGACCGTCCAGAGCCTCCACCACGGCCTTGTTGGTGAGGGTGAGCACCTGGTCCACCGGCTTGCCCTTGATCATCTCCGTTGCCATGGAGCTGGAGGCGATGGCGCTGCCGCAGCCGAAGGTCTCAAACTTCACGTCCTTGATGATGTCGTCCTCGATTTTCAGATAGATCTTCATGATGTCGCCGCACTTGGCGTTGCCCACCTCGCCAATGCCGTTGGCGTCCTCAATGACGCCCACGTTCCGGGGGTGCTGGAAATGATCCATGACTTTTTCACTGTACAGTGCCATAATTCGTTCTCCTTATCTTTACAGAATATACTGCCGTTTGCCTTCCTGCAGATCCCGCCACACGGGGCTCATGTTCCGCAGATACTGAACCACCTCAGGAACCACTTCCAGAATGTGGTCGATTTCCTCATCGGTATTGTACTCGCTGAGAGACAGCCGCAGAGAGCCGTGAGCCACGTCGTGCACCCGGCCGATGGCCAGCAGCACGTGGCTAGGATCCAGACTGCCGGAGGTGCAGGCGGAGCCGGAGGAGGCGCACACGCCCTTGGCGTCCAGCAGAAGCAGCAGGCTCTCGCCCTCGATGCCCTCAAAGCAGAAGCTGACGTTGCCGGGCAGACGGTGCGTCAAATCGCCGTTCACCGCGCTGTGGGGGATTTTGGACAGCCCTTCAATGAGCCGGTCCCGCATGGCGGCCACCCGGGGCATATTCTCGTCGATATGGTCGCAGGCCTCCTTCAGCGCCGCAGCCATGCCGCAGATGCCGGGAAGATTTTCCGTGCCGGCACGCTTGCCCCGCTCCTGAGCGCCGCCCTCGATGATATTCACCAGAGGAATGCCCTTGCGGACGTACAGCGCCCCCACGCCCTTGGGGCCGTGGAACTTGTGGGCGGACAGGCTGAGCATATCGATATTCTGCTCCCTGACGTTGATGTGCAGATGCCCCGCCGCCTGAACCGCGTCGGTGTGGAAGGGAACCCCCGCCTCCTTGCAGATGGCGCCGATCTCCGGGATGGGCAGGATGGAGCCAATCTCGTTGTTGGCGTACATGGTGGTGACCAGGCAGGTGTCCGGGCGGATGGCGTCCTTTACCTGCTGAGCGGTGATGTTGTGCCCCTGACGGACATCCAGATAGGTGACCTCAAAGCCCTCTTTTTCCAGCTTCGCCAGGGTGTGGAGCACGGCGTGGTGCTCAAAGGCGGTGGTGATGATGTGCTTCTTTCCTTTCTTTTCACCCCAGCGTGCGGCGGAGATGATGGCCTGGTTGTCGGCCTCGCTGCCGCCGGAAGTAAAGATGATCTCCCGGGGCTCGCAGCCGAGGCACTGCGCCACGGTTTCCCGGGCGGCGTCCAGCGCCTCCTTGGCCCGTTGGCCCACGGAGTGCAGGCTGGAGGGGTTGCCGTAAATTTTGTCAAAATAAGGCAGCATGGCGTTGATCGCCGTCTGACTCATAGCGGTGGTTGCCGCGTTGTCCGCATAAACTTGCATATGATGATTCCTCCAAAGGTATTTACCTATTAAATCTATGGGTAATATACCATCACCTACCTACTTTGTCAATAGGCAATACGAAATTAGGCTTCCCCCAGGGGCGAATGCCGAGGAAAACGGATTGCCACACCAGCCTGAGGGCTGGTTCGCAATGACATTGTTTTCCATTTCCCCTCTATTCTAACACAGCGGCGCATTACAGCAGTATGTCATTGCGAGCCAGTGTTCACACTGGCGTGGCAATCCGTTCCTCGCAATGCGCAGCATTGTATCGGCTGTAGGCCGATCACGTTAGGTGCGCAAATTACAATTTGTCAAATGGAAAATAGCCCCCAAAATGCTGTTCTCTTCCTGTTTTTTCGACATTTTCAGCGGTTATGTTCCTCTGCCCGGGTCATATTAAATGCGCAGGCAAAAAAAGAGGAGGGCTGAAAAAATGAAACGACTATGGAATTGCCTGGCGGCGGTATTGGTTGTTTCCGCGCTGCTTCCTGTAAGCGCCCGGGCAGCCGAACGGCTGATTCCCGTTGGCAGAGTCGTCGGATTGCAGCTGCGTGACGGCACCGTCAAGGTGGCTGCCTTTGACGATGTTCTTGGCGCGGACGCGAAATCCGCCGGGCTGAAAATTGGCGACGAACTGTTGAAAATAGGCGAAACGGACATTGGCTGTCCTGAGGATGTGCGCCGGGCGCTGGAGAACTGCGATGGCGACGCGGAGCTGACCCTTCGCCGGGGGAGTCGGCGCTGTACCGTGACCGTTCCCACCAAGCAGAGCAGTGACGGCCCCCGACTGGGGGTTTACCTTCGCCAGGGCATCGCGGGCATCGGCACCGTTACCTTCTATAACCCGGACACCGGAGAATTCGGCGCGCTGGGTCATGGCGTCAGCGACACCGGGGGAAGTCTTTTGAATATGGAAAGCGGCAATGCCTACGACGCTGCGGTTCTCTCGGTGAAGCGGGGAAAAAGTGGCGAGCCGGGTCAGCTGAAGGGCACAGCCGACCCGACCAGCGCCATTGGAACGCTGCTGCGGAACACCCCCCAAGGGGTATTCGGCGTGACAAAGCAGGGCTGGAAGGGCGAGCCTCTGCCGACCGCCCTCTCTGAGGACATCCACATGGGGAAGGCCGTCATCCGCTCGACGGTGGAGAGTGATACGCCCCGGGACTATTCTGTGGAAATTCTGAAAATTTATCCAAAGGACAGAGCCGACGGTCGGAACCTGCTGCTGAAGGTCACAGATCCCACGCTGCTGGAGACCACCGGGGGAATCGTGCAGGGCATGAGCGGCAGCCCCATCATTCAGGACGGCAAGCTGGTGGGTGCGGTGACCCATGTACTGGTGAATGATCCCACCGCCGGGTATGGCATCTTCATTGAAAACATGCTGGACGCGGCGGCATAATATCATAGGAAAGGAAGGAACCAAATGGATTATCAACAACTGCCCATTGGCTTTGCCATGGCGCTGGCGCAGAACCCAAACGCCATGGAGACCTTTGCCAAACTGCCGCAAGATACGAAGGCAAGCATTCTGACCCAGGCGCACAACGCCCGCTCAGAGGCGGAGATGCACCGGATCGTGTCGGGCATTGGCGCAAAATAGCACTGGCCCCCGGAAATTTTCCGGGGGTCGCTTCCGTTACCTCTGTTCTTCCAGAAATTCTGCCAGAATGGGATTTAAGCGCTTGGCGCAGCGCATGGGAAAATCGTGGCTGGCCTTGGGGAGAACCAGTGTCCGGCAGTTGGGGTTTTCTCCCAGCAGGGTCAGGGAGGTTTTCATATCCCGTACCTCCCCGCTGCCGCAGATGGCGAGCATGGGGATTGGGACCTCGGCATAGCCGGGCAGGGTCTTGAGATCCAGGGTGTTGGCGAAGAAGGAGCGGTACACCTCCGGGGTAATGTTCCGGGAATAGGCCGCCATGGTTTCGGCCTGCTCCCTGGAATAGTGCCAGTACCGCCCCTGCAGACGTACCAGAGCGCCCCAGTGAAGCATCTTCGCGGACAGACCCGCAAGGGAGCAGTACATCCCCACGGTTTGCGGTCTGGGATTGACCCAGGCGCTGAGGAAAACCCCGAAGGTAAATTTCTCCGGATGCAGGCTCACCAGCATCACGGCGATTTGCGCCCCCAGGGAATGTCCGATGACGCCGTATTTGTTTTTTCCAAGGCTGTCCATCAGGGAGATTAGCTCCCGAACCTGGGTTTCCGGGTCGTAGGGCACCCCCGCAGCGCTGCCCGCCCCCTGCAGATGGGGAACAATCAGATGATACTTATCCGCAAAGCAATACTGCTCCCGGAAGGTATCCAGCGCTCCCGCTCCGTGGAGCAGCAAAATGGTGGGCTTGCGCCTGTCGCCGAACTCCAGATAGTCCATTAGGATACCGCCTCCTTATTCCCCGATCAGTCCCAGTCGGCCAGCAGAACCTGCTGGAACTCGAACCAGTCCCGGGTCAGATCCAGCACCATGTCCCAGGCACCGTCCTCCAGGAAGCGGTGGCTGGCGCCGGGGATAATGACCAGCCGGGAATCCTCGTTCAGACTGTGGAATTCCCGGATGTCCTGCATGGAAATGTACTTGTCGTCCTCTCCGTGGAGAATCAGCATGGGGATGGGGTAGGTGTTCATCACGGAATTGCCCCGCAGCTCCTCGTAAAAGCGGTAGGTCACGTCAAAGGGGCGCTCCGCCGGAATGGTGAAGCGATCCATGGCCCAGAAGGTCTCCCGGGACATACCCACCATGGCAAGCAGGGTCTCGTCCATCCGCACCGAGGGAGTCTGCACCACCAGCCGCACCCGTCCGGGCATGGCAAGCAGGGAATCCAGGCACAGCAGCGTCACATACGCGCCAAACCCGGTGGCGAAAATACACAGATCCGTCACCTCAGCGAACCGCTCCCGGGCAAACCCGGCGACGGCAAGAAGGGTGTCCATGCAGTTTTTCAGAGAAAAGTCCTGGCTGCCCATGGGGCTGTTTCCGTGGGCGGGAAAGTCGAAGCGGACGGTAGCGGCGGAAAACAGCGACATTTCCTCGGCAATGCCGGACTGAATGGCATCGTCGGCGCTGCCGCCGAACCCATGAACCCCCAGCACCACCCGATCCATCCGGCCGTCCTCCGGCTGGGAGAGCTTGCAGGAGATTTTCAGGCCGTCCCGGGAAAGAAGGAAGGATTGTTCCATTTCCATCACCTGTCACATCAGAGATACGCCCTTCCGGCGGGTATCGTTTTGCTGATTTTAACAGAAATTCCCGCCGATTGCAACCGGAATCGACAAAATGCCGGGGCTGAAAAATTCTGTCGGTCTGTGATGCAAATTGATGTGACCCATGCCTGCTGTTCCAGAACAGCTTCCGTCTGGGAGCCAGAATGATGCTAGAGATTATGAACGAATAAGCAATCAGTCTATCTGGACAGTATGCTGGATTTGTTCTAGAAGGTGAGAAGGAAAGAGGTAGTCGTATGCACAAAACCCTGTGTGCTCCCATCTCCGAAACACAACAGTATCCTTAAGGCAACACCGCGCAATAGGAGCTGCGGGCTTTGGCGGATCTTTTGACCCAACCGTGCAGTATGAAAAATGGGATATACATCCAGTATTCCCGCATTTTCCATACTTTCGCTTGTGTCAAAATCTCTCGCCGAATCTCCTTGCCCTATTATGCG
>JAQXPK010000086.1 GCA_029100605.1 Bacillota bacterium
CCGGGGGCAGAGGCTGGGTACGCTGACGGTGAAATCCGGGGAGCAGGTGCTGAAGGAGGTGCCGCTGGTGGCGTCCCAGGATGTGGGGCGGCTGTCCTATGGGGAAATCTACCTGCTGACACTGAAGCGGGCAGCCATGGCGGCGAGTTACCGCTGACAATGCGTGCACGGGTGGTCTATGGTCGTTACGCCATTGGGCAGACATTAAGCTATGATTGCCCCGTGATTGCCCCGGCAATCATGATGATTTTGATTCGCTGCGCGGAGCACCACGCTTGGTTCGTTACAGGGCGGAAAATTACAGTTTATCAGGCACCCGTTTCGTAGGGCGGGGTCATGACCCCGCCGACAACGTTGAATGCTATTCAATAGCAAATAGGGTTGAATACCGACAATTCCGGGGAAATCCCGGCAATAGCAACTCGATACCTGGGCGGCGGGGTCATGACCCCCCCCGACGAAACGGGCGCCCGCTAAATTACGATTTTCTGGTTTGCTGAGTTAAGCCGATATGCATAAAATGGAAAATCATTTCCGAAGGAAATACCCCGATTTTGCATTCAGCATTCCGCAAACACAAATTTCCTGCCCGGCGCGTGATTTGAAAAAAATGTAAAAAACCTATTTACTTTTTCCTCCACATGATGTATATTGAATTGCGAACAGAGTAGGAGACCTCGCGTTAAGTGCCACCGGGACGGGGAGTTTGCCCGGAGGACGAAGGAACGTTCCACGATGGGGTCACCGCACCCGCTGTTGCATATGGGATAGCCTCCTTTATGTAGCAACGATACTCGGTCGGGCGAATGGTCGGCTGCAGAAACGCTGCCCTTCCCCACGGGTTATCCGTGTCTGTCAATTTTCTCCCCTTGCGGCTTGCCGCGAGGGGAGTTTTGCATTCACGGTTACCCACTGGGTCAGTGTGGAAGCGAAGAACCGTCGCTGCATCAAAAGGAGGATTTTTTATGACAAAAACCCAAAAAAGCACTGCCCTGTATCCCCATCCCTTTTCCAAAGCCTACTGGCAGGACGCCGCCGCCGAACTGAAGGACACCAAAATGCTGGTGGTCACCGCCCTGATGATCGCCCTGCGCATCGCCCTGAAGCCCCTGGCAATTCCCCTCGGCCCCCAGCTGAGCATCCAGACCGCCATGCTGGCCGCCGCCCTGGGCGCCATGATTTACGGCCCCGTCATGGCAATTCCCTCTGCCATTATTTCCGACACCATCGGCTTTCTCATCTACCCCACCGGCGACTATTTCTTCCCCTTTGTGCTGACGGAGATTGCCAGCACCATGATTTACGCCCTGTGCCTGTACCGGGCAAAGGTCACACCCTCCCGGGTGGTTCTCAGCCGCTTCTTCATCTGCTTCTTTGTCAACGTGGTGCTTCAGCAGCTGATTTTTGCCTGGTGGTACGTGTATATCGGCAGCCCGGAGCAGGCCAGAAATCAGATTCTGGGCATTATGACCGTGGCGCGGATTTTCAAGAACCTGTGCATGTTCCCCATTGAATCCGTGGTGCTGACCCTGTTTCTGCGGTTTTTGATGCCCATTACCCGGCGGGCGAAGCTGACCTATTCTTCCGACGCGGATATGAAATTTACCACTAAGCAGGTCGTGATCCTTGCGGTGCTGATGGTCGTTGGCGTCTCCAGCGCCGTGGGCTACATGCACTACCGCTACAGAACCTCCTCCCGCTCCGCCGACTACTCCGTGGAGGAGCGTGTGGAAGCCAACCACGCCATGGCGGATGTGGTTCTCGCCAATACCGACGAGTGGGACGACGATCAGGTAGTCTGTATCGTGGACAGCGCCTACCGGGGACTGTTTGAAACGGAGACGGATTACCATGTATCCGTCTATCTGCTGGATGAGGCGGCCTTCGCCGCCGGACAGGAGGCGGACAGCGGCTATACCATGTCCACGCTGTGGGCATACTCCAAGAGCGGCCCCGGCAAAGACAAGTACCATTCCCTGGTTAAGGTAGCAAGTGCCGAAATCGTGAAGAATGAGAAAACGGGAGAGATTCTGGAATTCTCCTGCACACCCACAGAATAACCGGAGGGGGCGTGCCGTCTGGCACGCCCCCGTCTTCGCTTCCCATCCGGGTATCCGCTGCATGAGGAAAAGTCAAATTGCATATTCCATAAGAGCTCTTTTTGGAAAAAACGATAAAATTTGCAAAAAGGTTTGCATTTTTTATCTGTACATGCTATACTGTTCGGGCAATGCGGAGACAATGTGAAAATATAACATTACAGACGGAAATGGTACGTCTGGAAGATTGGAAAGGGGTACAAAAGAATGTCTCATAAGTACGTCTATCTGTTTACCGAAGGCAACGGTAACATGCGGGAGCTTCTGGGTGGCAAGGGAGCCAATTTGGCCGAAATGACCAACATTGGACTGCCTGTTCCCCAGGGCTTTACTATTACTACGGAAGCCTGCACCAAATACTATGAGGACGGTCGTCAGATCAACGACGAGATCAAGGCCGAGATCATGGAGTATGTGGACAAGCTGGAGAAGATCACCGGCAAGAAGTTTGGGGATCACGAGAACCCCCTGCTGGTGTCCGTCCGTTCCGGCGCCCGCGCCTCCATGCCCGGCATGATGGATACCATTTTGAATCTGGGTCTGAACGAGGAAGTGGTGGAGGTCATGGCCGCCAAGTCCGGCAACCCCCGCTGGGCCTGGGACTGCTACCGCCGCTTTATTCAGATGTACTCCGACGTAGTCATGGAAGTGGGCAAGAAGTATTTTGAAGCCCTTATCGACCAGATGAAGGAGCGCAAGGGCGTCACCCAGGACGTGGAGCTGGATGCCGACGACCTGAAGGAGCTGGCCTTCCAGTTCAAGGCCGAGTACAAGAACAAGCTGGGCGTGGACTTCCCCACCGACCCCAAGGAGCAGCTGATGGGCGCCATCAAGGCCGTGTTCCGCTCCTGGGACAACCCCCGCGCCAACGTTTACCGCCGGGAAAACGACATCCCCTATTCCTGGGGCACCGCCGTCAACGTCCAGTCCATGGCCTTCGGCAACATGGGCGACGACTGCGGCACCGGCGTGGCCTTCACCCGCAACCCCGCCACCGGTGAAAAGAAGCTGTTCGGCGAGTTCCTGACCAATGCCCAGGGCGAGGACGTGGTGGCGGGTGTCCGCACCCCCATGCCCATCTCCGAAATGGCGGAGAAGTTCCCCGAGGCATTCTCTCAGTTCACAAAGGTCTGCCAGATTCTGGAAAGCCACTACCACGATATGCAGGACATGGAGTTCACAGTGGAAAACGGCAAGCTGTATATGCTCCAGACCCGCAACGGCAAGCGCACGCCCCCTGCCGCACTGAAAATCGCCTGCGACCTGGTGGACGAGGGAATGATCGACGAGAAGCAGGCCGTTGCCATGATCGAGCCCAGAACCCTGGACGCACTGCTGCATCCCCAGTTTGACGCCAAGGCTCTGAAGGCCGCTCAGCCTGTGGGCCGGGCGCTGGCTGCCTCTCCCGGAGCCGCCTGCGGCAAGATCGTGTTCACCGCTGAGGACGCGAAAGAGTGGGCTGCCCGGGGTGAAAAGGTGGTTCTGGTTCGCCTGGAAACCAGCCCTGAAGATATTGAAGGCATGATGTCCGCTCAGGGCATCCTTACCGTCCGGGGAGGCATGACCTCTCACGCCGCCGTGGTCGCCCGGGGCATGGGTCGCTGCTGCGTCTCCGGCTGCACGGAGATCAAGATGGACGAGGAGGGCAAGCAGTTCATCCTGGCTGGCAAGACCTATCACGAGGGCGACTATTTGTCCCTGGACGGCTCCACCGGCTGCATTTATGACGGTCAGATTCCCACCGTGGACGCGGAAATCGCTGGCGAGTTCAGCCGCATCATGGCTTGGGCGGACAAGTATCGCCGCCTGCAGGTGCGAACCAACGCCGACACCCCCCGGGACGCCATTCGGGCCCGGCAGCTGGGCGCGGAAGGCATCGGCCTGTGCCGCACCGAGCATATGTTCTTTGAGGAGGGCCGGATCGCCTCCTTCCGGGAGATGATCTGCTCCGACACCGTGGAGGAGCGGGAGGCTGCCCTTGCCAAGATCCTGCCCATGCAGCAGGCCGACTTTGAGGCTCTGTACGAGGCCATGGAATCCTATCCCGTCACCATCCGCTTCCTGGATCCCCCGCTCCACGAGTTCGTCCCCAACACCGAGGAAGAAATCGCCGCGCTGGCGGAAGCCCAGGGCAAGACCGTCCAGCAGATCAAGGACATCATCGCCTCTCTGCATGAGTTCAACCCCATGATGGGTCATCGTGGCTGCCGCCTGGCGGTCACCTACCCCGAAATCGCCACCATGCAGACCAAGGCCGTCATCCGCGCCGCGCTGGCGGTAAAGGGCCGTCACCCCGACTGGAACCTGGTGCCGGAGATCATGATTCCTCTGGTTGGCGACAGCAAGGAGCTGAAATATGTCAAGGACGTGGTGGTCAAGGCTGCGGATGCGGAAATCGCCGCCTCCGGCATGGAGCTGAAATATGAGGTCGGCACCATGATCGAGATTCCCCGTGCCTGCCTGACTGCCGACGAGATCGCCAAGGAAGCCGAATTCTTCTGCTTCGGCACCAACGATCTGACCCAGATGACCTTCGGCTTCAGCCGTGACGACGCCGGCAAGTTCCTGGAAGCCTACTACGATAGCAAGATCTTCGAGAACGATCCCTTCGCCAAGCTGGATCAGACCGGCGTCGGCGCTCTGATGCAGATGGCTGTGGAAAAGGGTCGGAAGGTTCGCCCCACGCTGCACTGCGGCATCTGCGGCGAGCACGGCGGCGATCCCATGAGCGTGGAGTTCTGCCACCGCATCGGCCTGGACTACGTCTCCTGCAGTCCCTTCCGCGTCCCCATCGCCCGCCTCGCCGCCGCCCAGGCCGCGATCAAGGAGGGCTAAGGCGCTTGTGTCGCTGTTTTTGGGAAATCTCGGCATCCCCTAACCGCCCGAAAAAGGCAACTTTTCGCAGCCTGAGACCTCCCAAGAAAATCTAAGAATTTAAGACCTTGTGTAGCACATTTTTTCGTGCTACATAAGGTCTTTTTTTCTTCTTATTTTGTCCTTGCAAATCACTCAGCTACCCCTGCTTTCCTCCCCTTCGGGACATGAGCAGACCCAGAAAAGATATCCATTTGTCTCTGGGCAAACCCCAATTCTCCCCCATTATATTATCGTTCCATCCCCTCATAACGGGCGGGAAATCCCCGTATTTTTCTCTTCGAGATTCTGACGGGAAAAGGATAGGGTCAAGAAAAGGCCCTGCAACTTTCTTGAATTATTCCAA
>JAQXPK010000087.1 GCA_029100605.1 Bacillota bacterium
TTCCCATCACAGCTCCAGCTTCAGGTCTCCCTCCCGAATCCAGCCCCATTTGCGCAGAATCCGGCAAAACAGCCAGCTCAGCGCCGCTGGGAGGACAAAGCAGATAAGCGCCATTCCCACCCAGTCCATCGCCGTAACGGCGGCCTTCGCGCCGCTGGCTACGTCGGCGACCCAGCCGGTGTAGACGCCGATCTGTCCCACAAAGCCACAGGTGCCCATGCCGGAGGACACCGCCGCGCCGTTCATTTCCAGATGGAACAGGCAGGTCGCCAGCGGGCCGGTGATGGCGGAGGCCAGGGTGGGGGGAATCCAGATCCGGGGATTTTTCACAATGTTGGGCATTTGCAGCATACTGGTGCCCACGCCCTGGGCCACCAGCCCGCCCCAGCGGTTTTCCCGGAAGCTCATGACGGCGAAGCCCACCATCTGGGCGCAGCAGCCGGCTACCGCCGCGCCGCCAGCCAGCCCTGTCAGGCTCAGTGCCGCACAGATGGCGGCGGAGGAGATGGGCAGCGTCAGCGCCATACCGATGACCACGGACACCAAAATACCCATGAAGAAGGGCTGAAGCACCGTCGCCCATTTCACGAAGTCGCCTACGGCGCTGGCTGCCGCGCCGATGGGCGCCGCCACCAGACTGGCAACGCCGATGCCTGCAAGAATCGTGACGATGGGAGTCACCAAAATGTCGATTCTGGTCTCCTTGGACACCAGCTTTCCGCATTCCGCCGCCACAATGGCCACAAAGTACACCGACAGCGGCCCGCCCGCGCCGCCCATGGCGTTGGCGGCAAAGCCCACGGGAATCAGGGAGAACAGCACCAGTGACGGGCAGTGTAAAGCAAAACCAATGGCTACGGCGATGCCCGGGCCGACCATCGCGGAGGCCAAGCCGCCGATGGTATAGGATACCGCTCCCTCGCCTTTGCCCACGGTGACGATGGCTCGGGTCAGAAAGCCGATGCCCAGCTGTTGACCCAGGGTGTTGAGGATGGTGCCCACCAGCAGCGTGCAGAACAGCCCCTGAGCCATAGCGCCCAGAGCGTCAATGCCGTAGCGCTGAAGGGTGAACACAATGTCCTTGCGCGCCAGGAATTTTTTCAATTTCTCCATTGCTATCTCTTCTTTCCCAATCATGGATGGTGTCCATTATACAGGCAATCCGCCCCCGGCGCAAGCCCGAAGCCAAAAAGTTTCTCCTTGCAAAAACCGCCCGTCATGCTAAAATAGAAGAAGAAAAAACGCAGCTGGAGGAAACGGCGATGATCGATATTGAAAAGGAACTGGAAGCCGAGGGCGTCAGCCGGAGCCTTTTGGAGGAGGTTCGCGCCTTTCGGGATGCCCACGGCGTGGCGGAGGAGGCCCGGAGCCGAATCCCCAGCCCCCGGTTTGTGTACTATGGCAGGGCGGTCTGGGAAGCGGCGGCATCGGCGGTGCTGTGCGGAGAGAATCTGCTGCTGGCAGGCCCCAAGGCAACGGGTAAAAACGTGCTGGCGGAGAATCTGGCGGCGCTCTTCGGGCGACCCGCCTGGGACGTTTCCATGCACATCAACGTGGACGCGGCGTCCCTCATCGGCACCGACACGCTGAAAGGCGGCGAGGTCTGCTTTCGGGAAGGCCCTGTGTGTCAGTGCGCCCGGTTGGGAGGCTTTGGCATTCTGGACGAGGTGAATATGGCGAAAAACGAGGCTCTGGCGGTGCTCCACGCCACGCTGGACTTCCGCCGGGTCATCGACATCCCGGGCTATCAGCGCCTGGAGCTGGACGATGCCGCCCGGTTCATCGGCACCATGAACTACGGCTACGCCGGAACCCGGGAGCTGAATGAAGCTCTGGTTTCCCGGTTCGTGGTGGTGGATATGCCGGTAATCGGGCAGGACGAGCTGTGCAAGCTGCTGCTGCGGGGCTTCCCCGACCTGAAGAGCAGCTGGGCGCAGCAGCTGGCGGCGCTGTTTGACGATCTTCGAGCCAAGTGCGACAGTGGGGAGATCTCCGCCCGGGCACTGGATCTGCGGGGACTGCTCACCGCCCTGCGGCTGATGGAGCGGGGGCTTTCCGCCCAGGCAGCTCTGGAGCTGGGAATCATCAACAAGGCCTTCGACCCCTTCGAGCGGCAGCTGACCGCCGACGTGGTCTGGGCACGGATTCCCAAAGACGCCAACCGCGAAATGTTCTTTGGAGCCTGACATGGACGCGGAAGAACGGGAAGTCCGCCGGGCGGACAACCAGATCTGGAACGGCGCGGGAAAATACGGCCTTCCCACCGGTTATCGGGGCTTTGAGCCAAATGGCGAAGCGTCGCTTTACTTCAACACCGCCATGGGTCTGGTGCGGCAGTGCTACGATTTTTCCAAACTGGAGCTTCTATTTGCCGCCCTGGAAAACCGCTCCGAGGGCGAATGGCAGAGCGAGCTGCTGTGGCTGGGGCTGGAGCGGTGCGCGTATCTCAGGTGCCGGGAGACCCGACCCGCCCTTTCCTCGCTGCGGCGGGACTATGCCGCAAGGCAGCTACAGCAGGAATCGTCCCTGAACAGTGAGCAGGATCGGCTGAAAACCGGCTGGTTCCGCCGGGCGCTGGGACTGCCCAGTGAGGAAAGCGACCGGGAGCGGAAGATTCTGGACGCGCTGGAATTTGACCCCGGCTGGGACGCGGAGGCCATCCAGAGCCAAGTGGAGCGGATTCTGCTGAAGTATTTCGGGCGGAATCTTCGCAGCGAAATGGATCACCTGAACTCCAACCGGGTAGACCTGGGCTTTTTCGCCCGGCTGATGCTCCGTCCCGGTTCGCTGCACCGCCTGGGGTCAGCCGCGCCGGAGGGCGGTATTGGTCTGCGCCCCTTGGGCAGGCGGCTCTTCGGCTGGCGGCAGACCCGGAAAGAGGTGCTCCGGGCGTACATTACCAGCTGCTTCGGCAAATCCATGCTGACCCCTGCGGAGCTGGCGGAGGCGGAGCGAGCCTGCTGCACCGACGCCCACCGGGGCTGTATCCTCCATTTCACCCGGGGTGAGGAACCGACCGGGAATGCGCCCACCCGGGAGTGGGAAGAAATTCAGGCTCAGGGGCAGCGCAACCGGGCGTATTTCCAGGCGCATCTGGCTCAGAACCGGCTGGAAATCCAGCGTCTTGCCCAACAGCTGCAAAATACCATCCTGCTGCTTCAGGAGGACGGGAGCCTCCGGTGCCGGGCGGGGCGGATCAGCCCGTCGCTTGCCTGGCGCGCCCCTACGGTGGGGGACGGTCGGGTCTTTGACCGGCAGCAGCCCAATTCCCTGGGGGATCTGATCGTGGACATTCTGCTGGACGCCTCCGCCTCTCAGAACCGGCGGCAGGAGCAGCTGGCGACCCAGGCCTACATTCTGGCGGAGGCTTTGACCCGGTGCCAGATTCCCGTGCGGGTGCTGTCGTACTGCTCCGTCAGCGGCTGCACGGTGCTGCGGGAGTACCGGGACTATGGAGAATCCGGCGGAAACGACCGAATTCTGGATTTTGCCGCCGCCGGGTGGAACCGGGACGGCCTTGCCCTCCGGGCGGTGGACTGGCTGCTGGGTCGGAGTGGAGAGGAAAAGCGGCTGTTTCTGATCCTCACCGATGCCAACCCCAACGACGACACCCGGCTCCCCGGAACCGGCGGGCAGCTTTTCAGCCGGGACTACAGCGGCAAGCCCGCCGTGGCGGACGCTGCCCAGGAAGCGGCGGCGCTTCGCAAGCATGGCAATCCGCCTCTGTGCCTGTTTTCCGGGCGGGAAGGCGACCTGTCCAGCGCCCGGGTCATCTACGGGCGGGACGTGGTGCGTCTGCCCTCTGTGGGCTGGTTTGCCCAGACGGTGGGGAAGATCATTCAGGGTCGGCTGCAATCTCTGGAAAACGCATAAAACTAATACTAACTCTTGATTAAAAACTTTCATTCTTTCCGGCCTGAATTGCGCCAGAATGCGTTATCTTCCTTGCCGGGCGGAAAGCCCAGCGGCGTCATCTGCCTTTTCTGGCACAATTCATTCTCGGAAAGCTTTTAAAGCTTTCAATCAAGAATTAGTATAAGGCAATACCGCACAAACCAAAACTTGACCCCGTTCTCCACTTGGAAAACGGGGTCGGATTTTATGATTTCTGTCCAAACACGGTTTGCAGGGTTTGGATCACCTCTTCAATGTCAATCGGCTTTGAGAGGAAGCCGCTCATGCCGCAGGCCACGGCGGCTTTGCGATCCTCGTCAAAGGCATTGGCGGTCATGGCAAGAATGGGAATACCGGCCAGCTTCGGATTGTCCAGGGAGCGAATGCGCCGCGTGGCCTCGCAGCCGTCCATAACCGGCATTTGAATGTCCATCAGCA
>JAQXPK010000088.1 GCA_029100605.1 Bacillota bacterium
GTTTTATGAGACCGCGGTCACGCGGTCAGCGGCATCGCCGCTAAAAAACGTTGTCGATCCATTTCTTGCCGCCGCTGGCGGCCTGCGCGAGCAGCGAAGAATAAAATGGTATGAACCATTTTATCGAGAAATAGTATGAATGGTGTTTTCTGGTATTCCCATTATACATCACTTTCGGATAAATGCAAGCAGGCGGATCACTTTACCTGCCAGTGACCGCTGACAATGCATTCCCGGGTGGCGTGAAATCTGGGTATCCCTGGGTTCGGGAGGCGGCTGCTTCTCCTTAAGGGATGGGAAAACCCTCTCACCGGATGGGTGAGAGGGTTGGGGATCAGGGTTCCTCGGACTGAGGCGCGTCTTCTTCCGAAGGGGGAGGCGCTTCCGTGGGAGCGGAGCTTGGTTCCGGCTCAGGAGCGGCGGAGGGTTCTGTTGGCTGGGTGGTGGGCTGCGTGGGGGGCAGGGTTGGGGCTTCCGTCGGAGGCGCTTCCACCTTGGCAACGATCCGATTCACGGTTTTATATTGCGTGTTGGCGGCAAAATCCTTGGAAATCAGCGCGCCGGTGGTTCGGTCGTACTTGCTCTGGTAGGTTTTCACCAGATAGCCGGTGGTGCCTTCCTGAATCACGTCGCCGTCCCGGTAGCCTTCCGGGTTGTCCGCCTGGAAGGTTTTGTATTCCGTTTCCGGCTGGAGCGTGTTGGAAATGACATAGCTCAGCTCCACATAGTATTCCCGCTCCTCGGTGCCCAGAATCTGGACGGTCAGATTGCTGCCGGAGACCTCCGCGAGAATCTGAATGGGATAGTTGGTGGTGTTGCGGAACTGGAAATCCGGGGAGCGCCAGCCAACGTCTACGTCCATACCGTAATCGATGTAACCCGTGGGGAAGCTGTGGGCGGTGCGGGAGACAATCTCCAAATCCGCGGTCAGGGCGCTGCAGTACAGCGTGGAGGCCACCTGGCACACGCCGCCGCCCGCTTCCTCCGCCTGACTTCCGGCACAGACGGCGGAGCGGTAGCCCCTGGCGGCGGTGCGCTCGCCTACGGTTTCATTGAAGGAGAAGGTGTCTCCGGGGTTCAGCACCGTGCCGTTGATGGCCAGGCAGGCCAGCTTCAGGTTGGAGGCTCGGCTGCTGCCGTCGGAGAAGGAGGTGCGGGCGGTGCCCAGAACATCCCGGAAGAACACGTCGTCCCCCAGAATTTCCGGGGCAACATATTCCATGGGGATGCGGACAACCTCGCCGTACCTGGCTCCGCTTACCAGTTTTTGTGCCAGCGTTAGGTCAAATTCATACCCGTAGGAGCCGGGCACGGCTTTGTAAGAGCGCATATCCACCGTGGCGTCCACAGGCTCCACGCAGATCTCGTCGAAAATCTTCTGAAGATCCACCGGTTCCGGCTCCGTTCCGGGATCGGCATCCGCTATCTCCACGGAAAACCGGTTTTGGCTATAGGCGTCCAGAATCTGCCCGTAAAGCGCCTCCACGTCAAAATTTCCGCCGGGGGCGCCGATGGTGATGACCAGCGTCAGCTCCGGGGCGTGGGTTTCGTCAAATTTGTCTGCGGAAAGATCGGGAATGTCGCCCTCCAACGCGTAGGTCGTCTCGGACACAAGCCCACCGGTGGTTCCGGCGTAGTCCTCCAGCACGCCGCGGATGTAGTCCGTATCCAGCTTCAGATAGGGAAGCAGATCGATGGCGTGATTCCCCCGGAGAGACGCCGCGTAGGCTTCCTCCCGCTGAGCCTGGGTGCCGGTGCGCCCGTAGTCATAGGCGGCGTTTACGGCGGCCTTCACGTCCAGCTTCACGTCGGTGTCATCCGGGGAGAGCCGGATTTCAGTGTCTCCCAGGGTGATGACCATGTCCTGCTTGGGGTAGGTCTGGTCGGTGACCTTGCGGACAGCGGTAACCGCGTCGGACTTACGCATACCGCCGACATTGACCCCGGCGATGGTTACGTTGTTCAGAATTTTGTTTCCGTAGGGATCGCTGGAGACACTGACGAAGAAAATGGCGATGATGGACACAATCAGCACCAGCGCCACGGCGCAGGCCGCAACCATCACCGGCTTCCGGTTCTGCTCCACAAAGGTCACCAGCTTTTCCAGGAAGGAGGGCGCGGCCTTTACCGGCGGATTGCCTCCCTCCGGAAAGGGCTCCTCGGCATCGGGAATCAGGCTGTCGGCCTCGGACAGCAGATCGGCGGTCTCGGGATCGGTAAACTGCAATTCCGCCTCCGTCTCCGCATCCGGCGGGACGCTCTGCCGGGGCTCTTGCCCCTGGGGCGGTTCCTGACCGGTGAGCTGGCGAAAACTCTTTTCAATTTCACGTTCCTCCTCCCGGTAGGGCCGGGGATTGGAAAATTTGCCTTTTGACATAGGGGTACTCCTTTTCTTGTGGTCATGGATATTATACCATGCCCTGTCAAGGATTGCAGAAGCTCCGGTAGCGGTCAAGAAAGACCTTGCTCTGCTTTAAGCTGTCCACGCCGCTTGCCAGCTTCAGACGCAGGGTGGGCTGCTTGGCGTTTGCCAGGAAGGTGACCCGCTTGCTGTAGTCCGGGTCGGCGCACAGGGCACTGACGGCCTCAAAGTTGAGGCTGCTCAGGGTGAAGAGCACATCTCCCCCCTTCTGGCGGATGTCCAGAATGCCGACCTCTCTGGCCTTCGCCCGGAGCAGGGCAATGTCGATGAGGTTCAGCACACCTTTGGGCGGCTCGCCGTAACGATCGACGATTTCATCCAGCAGGTCGTCGGCGTCCTCCTGACAGCGGATAGCCGCCATCCGGCGGTAGAGATCCATGCGCTCTTCTCCCCGCTCCACGTAGGACTGATCGACGTTGGCAGTGACGTTCAGGTCGGCGGTGCACTCTGGCGCCTGGGGCGCTTCGCCCTTTTCCTCCAGCACTGCCTCGTCCAGCAGCTTCAGATACATATCGTAGCCCACGCTGGACATATGACCGGACTGCTCCGCGCCCAGCAGATTGCCCGCGCCCCGGATTTCCAGGTCCCGCATGGCGATTTTGAAGCCGGAACCGAACTCGGCAAAGTCCCGGATGGCGGAGAGCCGCTTTTCGGCGACCTCCGTGAGGTTCTTGTCGGGACGGTAGGTGAAGTAGGCGTAAGCGTGGCGGGTGGAACGTCCCACCCGCCCCCGGAGCTGGTGGAGTTGGGAAAGGCCGAACCGGTCGGCGTTTTCTATAATCAGGGTGTTGGCGTTGGGAATGTCCAGCCCGGTTTCGATGATGGTGGTGCACACCAGCACCTGGATTTCCCCCTCCGCCATGGACTGCATCACATCGCTCAGCGCATCCTCACCCATCTGACCGTGGGCGACGCCCACCGACAGGCCGGGGATGCGG
The DNA here is from genome assembly GCA_029100605.1 of Bacillota bacterium. GTDB lineage: Bacteria > Bacillota > Clostridia > Oscillospirales > Oscillospiraceae > Faecousia. Next base: position 3,361 of record JAQXPK010000088.1, read on the forward strand.
CGCTTCAGGGCGGAGGCGCACTGGTCGATGGTTTCGGTGCGGTTGTGCAGATAATAGACCTGTCCGCCCCGCTCCACCTCCCGGCGGATGGCGTCGTCGATGACCGGCTCGCTGTACTCCATGACGAAGGTCTGCACGGGATAGCGGTCGGCAGGCGGCTCCTCTATGGTGGACATATCCCGAATGCCGGACAACGCCATGTTCAGCGTCCGGGGAATGGGGGTGGCGGACAGGGTCAGTACGTCCACTCCCTTTGCCAGCTCCTTCAACCGCTCCTTGTGGCTGACGCCGAAACGCTGCTCCTCGTCCACGATCAGCAGTCCCAGATCCTTGAACTGGACGCTTTTCTGCAACAGCTTGTGGGTTCCGATGATGACATCCACGGTGCCCGCCCGGAGCTTCTGTAGGGTCTGCTGCTGCATTTTCGGAGTGCGGAAGCGGCTGAGCACGTCAATGGTAACGGGGAAGCCCCGGAATCGGGCAACGGCAGTCTGATAATGCTGCTGCGCCAGCACCGTTGTGGGGACGAGAATCGCAACCTGCTTGCCGTCCATGACGGCTTTCATGACAGCTCGGAGGGCAACCTCGGTTTTGCCGAAGCCTACGTCGCCGCAGAGCAGGCGATCCATGGGAACGGGGGATTCCATGTCCCGCTTTATTTCCGCAATACACCGAAGCTGGTCGTCGGTCTCGGGGTAGGGAAAGTTGTCCTCAAATTCCTTCTGCCAGGGGGCGTCGGCGGAGAAGGCATAGCCCGACTGGCGCTTCCGAGCGGCGTAGAGCTGGATTAGCTCTCCCGCCATGTCCTTGGCGGCCTTTCGAGCCTTGGCCTTGGTCTTCTGCCAGGCGTCGGAGCCGATTTTGTTCAGCTTGACATTGCCGTCCTCCCCGGTTCCGCCGATGTATTTGCTCACCAGATCCAGCTGGGTGGCGGGGACGAACAGGGTGTCGCTGCCCTGATAGGCGATTTTGATATAGTCCTTGACGGCTCCGTCCACCTTGATCTGCTCCATGGCGACAAAACGACCGATGCCGTAGTTTTCGTGTACCACCAGGTCTCCGGGGGTGAGGTCGGTGAAGGAGTTCAGCTTTTGCCGGTTGGTGGAGCCGGTTTTTTTTGCGGCTTTTTTCTTGGGTTCTCCCCGGGAAAGCAGCTGTCCCTCCGTCAGGACGGCAATTTTCGACAGGGGGTATTCCATGCCGAAGCTCAGTGTTCCCTCGGTTAGGAGAATCTGCCCGGGCTTGGGCAGGGTGGTCAGGGGGATGCACAAAAAGGCCGACAGCCCCTTCTCCCGCAGAAGCTGCTGCAGCAGCTCTGAACGGCGGCGGGTGCCACAGAGCACCAGACTGCCGAACTCCATTTTCTGATAGTGAGCCAGATCGGAGGCGGCGGTGTCCAGATTGCCGCCGTAGCCGGGCAGCTGCTTGGCGGTGAGGGGAAACAGCTGCTTGGGCGGGCAGTCCTCAGGGTAGGAAGCGCCGCCGAAGGCGTCAAAGTAGACGACGGTTTTCCCTCGGAGCCGCCGGCAGAAATCCTCCCACTGGCACACATAGTCGCACAGCTCCCCGGCAACCAGCCCCGCCTGGAGCATACTGTCCAGCTGCATTCCCATCTCGTCGCACCGGGAACGGGCGGCTCGCTGCAGATTGGCGTGGTCGCAGAGGGCGATGACGGCGTTTTCCGGGATATAGTCCATCGCGGTGGTCATCTCCGGGTAGATCAGCGCCATATACCGATCGGAGGCAGGATTGTGCAGAGCGTTTTCGTATTTGTCCAGATCTTTTTCCAGGGTGGCGATCAGCGGTTCGTTGGGATTTTTCCGTCGCTTCTGCCGGGCAATGAGGGAGGAGATGCTCTTACACAGTCCCTCCAGCCCGCCGGGGTGGAGGCCGGGCAGGGTCTCCGCCACCGGAAGAATGGTAACGGCGTCCAGGTTTTCGCTGCGACGCTGGGTATTGGGGTCAAAATACCCCATGGTGTCCAGCTCGTCGCCAAAGAATTCGGCGCGGACGGGCTGATCCTCAGCAGGGGAGTAGACATCCAGGATTCCGCCCCGGACGGCAAACTGCCCCGGCCCCTCCACCATACCGCAGCGGTTGTACCCGGCAGCGGTCAAACGGGCAATCAGCTCGTCAATGGGATATTCCTTCCCAACCTCCAGCGTAAAGGCGGCATGGAGCAGCGTTTCCTTTGGCATGGTGCGCAGACTGAGGGATTCCCAGGTTAAAATTTGCAGCTTTGGTTTCCCCGCAGCCAGATCATACAGCTGCCGCAGACGCTTCTGCTCCCAGCTTCTGGACACAACGGCTGCGTCGTAGAGGGTCAGATCCCGTCCGGGGAGGACGGGGGCGTTTTCCACGCCGAAGCCTTTCAGCTCCTCCTGAAGCCGCCGCGCCGCCATGTCATCCTGGCAAAGCACCACCAGGGGACGATTCATGTCCCGGGAAAGCCCCGCAAGCAGATGACTGCGGTTGATCTGCCCGATGCCGGTGATGGCAACGCTTTCTCCGGCCTGCAGGGAATGGACGGCGGCATCATATTCGGGGATGGTTTTGAGAAGAGCAAGCAGTTGTTCCATAGAATACCTCAAAGACAGCACAACGTGGCAACGCGGAAAGGGGGATCAAACCCCCTTTCCGTGGTTTTATGACAAGATATGTTCTTACGGGCGGGTTCCGTTAAACCGGTTCGCGGTTTCCGGTACGCCGTGGTCGATGATGCAAAGGGCGGCGTCCGCGGCATTTTCCAGGGCAATGGCAAGAGCCTTTTCCTCGCTTGCCGAGAAGGTGGACAGCACCCAGTTCGCAAGATCAAATTCGGGGGTGGGCTTGGCACCTACGCCGATCTTGACCCGGGGAAATTCCTGACTGCCCAGCTCGGAAATGATGGACTTGATGCCGTTGTGTCCCCCGGCGGAGCCCTCCGCCCGGACTCGCAGCCGCCCCGGTTCCAGGGAAATGTCGTCAAACAGCACGATGATCCGCTGGGGCGGGATGCCAAAATAAGCCGAAAGCTGAAGTACGGAGCGTCCGGACAGGTTCATATAGGTCTGGGGTTTCAATAGAAAGATCTTTTTCCCGCCGTAAACGGTTTGGGTGTACAGACCCTGAAATTTCAGCTTGTCCACCTTCACGCCCAGCTTCCCGGCGAGGATGTCCAAGGCCCGAAAGCCGGTGTTGTGGCGGGTTTTCTCGTACTCCCGACCGGGGTTTCCCAAACCCACGATCAGCCAGTTTTCTCCGTTCTGCCTGGAAAACACGGCGTCAAAACAGGTCGGCGATGGAGGTCGCGCCGTGGATATGTCCAATGGCCCGGGCGAACACAGGCGCAACGTCCAGGAACTTGATCTTGCCGCTGGGCGTGTTGCCAACCTCGGGGATGGTGTTCAGGAACACCATTTCCTTGATGGGACTGGCCTCCAGCCGGTCATAGGCGGGGCCGGAGAGCACACCATGGGTGGCGCAGGCGTAAATCTCCTTGGCACCGCCGTCTGCCAGAGCCTTGGCGGCGTTGCACAGGGAACCGGCGGTGTCCACCATGTCGTCGTACAGAATGCAGGTCTTGCCCTTGACATCGCCGATGATGTTCATCACCTCGCAGACGTTGGCCTTGGGGCGGCGCTTATCCACGATGGCGAGACCCATGTGAACCTTGGCGGCAAAGTTCCGGGCGCGTGCCACGGAGCCGACATCGGGGGAGACGACCACGAACTCCTCGTGGTTGTAGGCATCCTCAGGGAATTTGTTCATGTAATACTCAACGAAGGTAACGTTGCCCAGCAGATGATCCAGAGGAATGTCAAAGAAGCCCTGAATCTGGGGGGCATGGAGATCCATAGTCAGAATGCGATTGGCGCCGGCGGCGGTGAGCATATTGGCTACCAGCTTAGCAGAGATGGGATCCCGGGACTTGGCCTTGCGATCCTGACGGGCATAGCCGAAGTAGGGGATGACGGCGGTAATCCGACCGGCGGAGGCCCGGCGACAGGCGTCGATCATCACCAGCAGCTCCATGAGATTGTCATTGACGGGTTTACAGGTGGACTGGATCAGGAATACGTCAGCGCCCCGAACCGTTTCTTCCAGGGAGACGGAGGCTTCGCCGTCGGCGAAGTGCGTCACGACTGCCTTGCCCATGGGCACACCCAGCTCCTCGCAGATGGTCTGCGCGAACTTGGGATTGGAATTGCCGCAGAAAACCTGAATGTTTTCACCGTACGCAATCATCGAATGAATACCTCGCTTCTATTTTCTTTATATTCTGCCCCCGGTTCACACCGGACGCATTTTTACGATTTCATTATACCATTCTTACACAGAAAAATGCAACAGGAAAGAGTGGTGAAATAACGCCGAAAAACACAGGAATCCGCGGCTGTTTTCTGGCGAAGAAGCCAGTTTTTGGAAAAGAATGTAAAAACGAAATTATGTTTGTAAAAAAGCCTTGTGAGATCGGGAATAATGTGGTATACTGAGACGAACAGAACGAGAATCAGTTTGGGAGTAAGCGTATGAACGACAAAATCATCATCCGGGGCGCGCGGGAGAACAACCTGAAAAACGTGAATCTGACCATTCCCAGGGACAAGCTGGTGGTGTTCACCGGACTATCCGGTTCGGGAAAATCCAGCCTGGCCTTTGATACCATCTATGCCGAAGGACAGCGGCGGTACGTGGAGAGCCTTAGCTCCTATGCCCGGCAGTTTTTGGGGCAGATGGATAAGCCGGACGTGGATTCCATTGACGGCCTGTCCCCTGCCATCTCCATCGATCAGAAAACCACCTCCAAAAATCCCCGCTCCACCGTGGGCACTGTGACGGAAATCTACGATTACCTCCGCCTGTTGTGGGCGAGGGTGGGCATTCCCCACTGCCCCAAATGCGGCAAGGAGATCCGCCGCCAGACCATCGACCAAATCGTGGATCGGGTGGAGGCGCTGGGGGAGGGGACCCGGTTTATTGTCCTGTCCCCCGTGATCCGGGGCAAGAAGGGCGAACACAAAAAGGTGTTTGACGACGCCCGGAGGGGCGGCTTTGCCCGGGTGCGGGTGGACGGCATCCTCTACGATCTGACGGAGGACATCTCCTGCGAAAAGAACAAAAAGCACACCATCGATCTGGTGGTAGACCGGCTGGTTCTGAAGGAAGGTCTGCGCCGCCGCCTGACGGATTCCATCGAGACGGCCTGCAGCCATTCCGGCGGTCTTGTCACAATTGAGCTGCCCACCACGGGGGAGGAGCTGAGCTTCTCCCAGAACTATGCCTGCGAGGACTGCGGCATCAGCCTGACGGAGCTGGAACCCCGGATGTTCTCCTTCAATAACCCCGCCGGCGCCTGCCCCTGCTGTACCGGCCTGGGCTTTCAGCTCATTGCCGACGCGGATCTGGTGATTCCGGATAAGAACAAATCGATTTTTGACGGAGCCATTCAGGCCTCCGGCTGGCAGAGCGCCAGGACGGATTCTGTTTTCCGGATGTATTTCGAGGCGCTGGCGCAGAAGTACCACTTTTCCCTGACCACCCCGGTGAAGGATCTGCCGGAGGACGTGATGGACGTGATTCTCTACGGCACCAAGGGGGAAAAGCTCCGCATGACCTACAACCGGGGCAACGGCATGGGGGTGCTGGAGCAGCCCTTTGAGGGCATCCTCAACAACATTTCCCGGCGCTTTCGGGAGACCCAGTCCGACGCCGCCCGGAAGGAGCTGGAGGCGTGCATGGCAACCTCCCCCTGCCCCCAGTGCCACGGCGACCGGCTGTCGGAGATTGCACGGGCAGTCACCGTGGGCGGCATCGGCATCATGGATTTCTGCCGTATGAGTATCCGTGACGAGCTGACGTTCATGAGCAGCCTCCGCCTGGAGGGCAATATGGCGGTGGTTGCCGAGCAGATCGTCAAGGAAATCAAATCCCGGCTGCAGTTTCTCATGGATGTGGGACTGGGGTATCTCACCCTCTCCCGCTCTGCTGGAACCCTCTCCGGCGGCGAGAGCCAGCGGATCCGTCTGGCGACCCAGATCGGGTCGTCCCTGATGGGGGTGCTGTATATTCTGGACGAGCCGTCCATCGGCCTTCACCAGCGGGACAACGACAAATTGCTTGGCACATTGAAGCATCTGCGGGATCTGGGCAACACCCTGATCGTGGTGGAGCACGATGAGGACACCATGCGAGCCGCCGACTTTATCGTGGACGTAGGCCCCGGCGCGGGCAGCCACGGCGGCGAGATTGTGGCGGCGGGCACTTTGGATGACATTATCAAGTGTCCCCGCTCCATAACGGGGCAGTATCTGTCCGGCGTGAAGAAGATTCCGGTTCCGACCTCCCGGCGGGAGGGAAACGGCAGTTATCTGCGGATCCATGGTGCGCGGGAGAACAATTTGAAGAACATTGACGTGGACATTCCCCTGGGCACCTTTGTCTGTGTCACCGGCGTGTCCGGCTCCGGAAAGTCCAGCCTGGTCAACGAGGTACTAAACAAGACCCTGCTGGCAAAGCTGAACCACGCCCGCACCCGGCCCGGCGATTGCGACGGCATCGAGGGCATGGAGAATCTGGATAAGGTCATCGACATTGACCAAAGCCCCATCGGCAGAACCCCCCGGAGCAATCCCGCCACCTACACAGGCTTGTTCAATGACATCCGGGACCTGTTCGCCTCGACCAACGACGCGAAGATCCGGGGCTACGGCCCGGGACGGTTCAGTTTTAACGTCAAGGGCGGTCGGTGCGAAGCCTGTGGCGGCGACGGCCTGGTAAAAATCGAGATGCACTTCCTGGCGGACGTGTACGTCCCCTGCGAGGTCTGCCACGGCGCACGGTACAACCGGGAGACGCTGGAGGTGCAGTACAAGGGCAAGAACATCGCCCAGGTGTTGGATATGACAGCGGAGGAAGCGGTGGATTTCTTTGAGAATCTGCCGAAGATCCGCAGAAAGGCTCAGACATTGGTGGAGGTTGGCCTGGGCTATGTGAAGCTGGGACAGTCCAGCACCACCCTGTCCGGCGGCGAAGCCCAGCGGGTGAAGCTGGCGACGGAGCTTGCCCGGGTCTCCACGGGCAGAACCATCTATATTCTGGACGAGCCCACCACCGGCCTTCACTCCGCCGATGTACACAAGCTGATCGAGGTATTGCAGCGTCTGGTGGAGGCTGGAAACACCGTGCTGGTCATCGAGCACAATCTGGACGTGATCAAGACGGCGGATTATCTGATCGACCTCGGCCCCGAAGGGGGAGACGGCGGCGGAACCGTGGTCGCCACCGGTACGCCGGAGGAAGTGTCGCTGGTTCCCGAAAGCTACACGGGGCAGTATCTGAAAGATTATCTAATGCCTGCTGAATAAGCCGCGAAAGCGGCTTATTCACGCACCGCCAGGTGCGTAGCCTTGGCTTTCAAGACGTTTGGCGTTGTTCAGTACGCATTATCTATAAAAGCTGCCCGGCCTGAGAAGCCAGGCCGGGCGGGATTCCTATTCATAAAGCTCCGCCGGGAGACAGTCGGACAGCTCGATGAGACCATGATCCCGCTCTCCCGCGTAGTCCACCCGGAGAACGTTGGAACGGAGCACGGTCTGCTTGCTCTGGCGGATGGACAGGGTCATGGTGATCCGGGTGCCCTTGCCCTCCGGCTGGTCGATGAGCACCGTGCCGCCATGATGCGCTGCGGCGGTGCGGATGAGCACCATGCCAAGGCCGATGCCGTACCGGCTGTCCTCCAGGGCGGGCTGGCGCAGATACCGGGAAAAGACGCTGCTACGGACATTTTCCGCAATGCCGGAGCCGCTGTCCCGGACGCTGAGATACAGCATCTGCCCCTTGCGGGTCAGCTCTGCGGACACGGTGCCGCCGCTGGGAGTGAATTTGACGGCGTTCGACAGAATGTTCAGCACCGCCCGTTCCAGCTGCTCCCCGTCGCCCAGACCATACACTGGCTGGGATAGTCCCCGGTAGGTCAGGGTGATGCCGGTGTGGGAGACAAGGGTCTCGGCTTTTTCAAACACCTCGGCAAACAGGCTTGTCAGATCCAGCGTTTCCTGCCGGGACACGGCGGCGCAGCGCTCCGCGTCGGACATATTGCCGATGATCCGGAGCATTTGAAACAGGCCGCGGTTCAGCCGGGCAACCTGCTGCTTCAGCTTGGGATCGTCCCGCTGGGCGGACAGGGGAAACAGACGGTCGGCGGTGATCATCACATTGGTCAGCGGCTCCCGCAGTTCCCGGGCAGCCAGCGCCATGGAGCGCAGCTCGCCGTTGTCGGAGTCCTGTTCCAGAAGGAATACGTCTGCATCGTCCACCCGGGTGACAGAGGCGCCGCAGCTTTGAGAAGCTATGTTCAGTGTCAGGTACAGACACCCTTCCGTAAAGGCGGCATATTCTTCCGCACCGGTGAGGAGCAGAGGCCGGACATCACTGCCCAGCGTGATGAACAGGCGTTCGGCGGCCTGATTGACCTTGATGATCTCGTTGTTCCGGACGCAGAAACCGGGACGAACCATCAGATCCAGCATCCCCAGACTCTCTTTCTTTTCTTCCATGACGATCCTCCTAGCAGTCCTATCATGCGCAGAATGGGTGAAAACTTTCCCGGCGGGATTCGACTGTTTTCTCCTTCTCCATTCTAACGGAAACGGGACAAAATAGCAAGGGTAAAGAACTTGTGAGGTGAAAATAATGTCGATCCACGACGGTCATCGCCAGCGGCTGAAGCAGCGTTTCCTGGAGGAAGGGCTGGAAGGCTTCACGGACATTCAGGTTTTGGAGCTTCTGCTGTTTTTCAGCGTGCCCCGGCAGGACACCAACCCCATCGCCCACGCCCTGCTGGAGCATTTTGGCAGCCTGTCCCAAGTGCTGGAAGCGCCGGTGGAGGAACTGAAAAAGGTCAAGGGCGTAGGGGAGCAGTCGGCGCTGCTGCTGAGCCTCATCAACGACGTGGCGCGGTACTATCAGATAGACCGCACCACCCGGGAAAAGATCCTGCCCACGATCCAGGCCTGCGGGGAGTATCTGGTGCCCTTCTTCTTCGGGCGGAGCGTGGAAACGGTGTTCCTGCTGTGCCTGGACGCCAAGTGCAAGGTGCTCTGCTGCAAGGAAGTGGGGCAGGGAAGCGTCAATTCTGCCGGGATTTCTGTGCGGAAAATCGTGGAAGCAGCCCTGGGTGCCAACGCGACTACGGTGGTGCTGGCTCACAACCATCCCAGCGGCATCGCGGTGCCGTCCAACGAGGATGTGCAGACGACCCGGCGGGTGGCTATGGCCTTAGCTGCCGTGGAGGTTCATCTGGCGGATCATATTGTGGTGGCGGACGGGGACTACGTTTCCATGGTGCAGTCAGGCTATCGATTGGATGAGGGGAATTACTATGGACAGATTCAAACTGGTATCGGATTATAAACCCTCCGGCGATCAGCCGGAGGCCATTGAGGCGCTGGCAAACGGTGTAAATTGGGGGCTGCGGGAGCAGACACTGCTGGGCGTTACCGGCTCCGGCAAGACCTTTACCATGGCGTCGGTGATTGAGAAGGTCAACCGACCCACCCTGGTGCTGGCCCACAACAAGACCCTGGCTGCCCAGCTCTGCTCGGAATTTCGGGAGTTCTTCCCGGAAAACGCAGTGGAGTATTTCATTTCCTACTACGATTACTACCAGCCCGAGGCGTACATTGCCCACACCGATACCTACATTGAAAAGGACGCCTCCGTCAACGAGGAAATCGACCGCCTGCGCCATTCGGCGACCTCGGCGCTGTTTGAGCGGCGGGATGTGATTGTGGTGTCCTCCGTCAGCTGCCTGTACGGCCTGGGCGATCCCATCGACTACAAGAGCATGGTCATCTCCCTCCGGGTGGGTCAGGAATACCCCCTGGACAGTGTGCTGAAAAAGCTGACGGAAATCCGCTATGAGCGAAACGACCTGGACTTTTCCCGGAACAAGTTCCGCCTCCGGGGAGATACCCTGGAAATCTATCCCGCCTACTGGTCGGGACGGGCGATCCGGGTGGAATTCTTCGGGGATGAGGTGGACAGAATCAGCGAGATCAACGCCGTGTCCGGCATTGCGGAACGGTATGTGGATCATGTGGCCATCTACCCCGCCAGCCACTATGTGGCGTCGAAAGAGAAGCTCCAGCGAGCCATGCTGGAGATTCAGCGGGAATGCGACGAACAGGTGGCCTGGTTCCGGGCTCACGACAAGCTCATTGAGGCCCAGCGCATCGCCCAGCGGACGGCCTACGATCTGGAAATGATGACGGAAATCGGTTTTTGCAACGGGATTGAGAACTATTCCCGGGTGATTCAGGGACGGGCACCCGGCACGCCGCCCACCACGCTGCTGGACTATTTTCCCAAGGATTTTCTCATGTTCATCGATGAGAGCCATGTGACCCTGCCCCAATGCCGAGCCATGTACGCCGGCGACCGGAGCCGGAAGGACGCTCTGGTGAATTACGGCTTCCGCCTGCCCTCGGCATACGACAACCGCCCCCTGAACTTTACGGAATTCGACCAGAAGATCAATCAGGTGATTTACGTCTCCGCTACCCCCGGCGAGTACGAGCGTACCCGCTCCGGGCAGACGGTGGAGCAGGTGATTCGCCCCACGGGACTGCTGGACCCAGAGGTGGAGGTGCGCCCCATCGAGGGACAGATTGACGACCTGATCGGGGAAATCAACGCCCGCACCGCCAAAAACGAGCGGGTGCTGGTGACCACCCTGACCAAGAAAATGGCAGAGGATCTGACGGTGTACCTGCAAAAGGCGGGCATCAAGGTGCGCTATATGCACTCGGACATTGGGGCCATGGAGCGGATGGAGATCATCCGGGATCTGCGCATGGCGAAATTCGACGTGCTGGTGGGCATCAACCTGCTTCGGGAAGGCCTGGATCTGCCGGAGGTCAGTTTGGTTGCCATTCTGGACGCGGACAAGGAAGGATTCCTGCGCAGCGAGACCAGCCTGATTCAGACCATCGGTCGTGCCGCCCGGAACGCCGAGGGCAAGGTCATCATGTATGCGGACACGGTGACGCCTGCCATGCGCGCGGCTATGGACGAGACCGCCCGCCGCCGGGAGATTCAGGACGCCTACAACAAGGCTCACGGCATCGTGCCCAAGACGATTATCAAGTCCGTGCGTGATCTGATCGAGATCTCCTCTCCCACCGCCGAACGCAAAGGCCGCAATGGTGTGAAGATGACCAAGGCGGAGAAGGAAAGGGAGATTGCCCGTCTGGAGAAGCAGATGAAGGAAGCGGCGAAGATGATGGAGTACGAGTACGCGGCAGTGCTGCGGGATCAGATCATCGAGCTGCGGGGAAACGGAACGTAAAAAGCATCCCCCGGTTTTGCTTCGGCAAAACCGGGGGAAACTTGTGTCAAATTTGAATATTTCCGTTTTCGTCGGCCTGCATGGGGATAATCACCAGCAGGTCGATGATAGACATGGCGGCAGAAAAGCCGGTCCAGCAGGTCAGAAGGTAGACAATGCCCAGCACATACTGTTTAGCGTGGAACCGGTGTCCTCCTGCCCAGCCTAGGAAAATGCACAATAAAAGGTGCTTTTTTTTATTTACGGTGACCTTTTCCTTGGCGTCCTTCCGCTCAAAATAGCTGGAAATCAGGTGGGAGAGCTTGCCTTCCTTGTGTTCCGGCTCCTGCCCCTGCTGACGGCGCAACTCTTCCAGCTCCATCTCGGCGGCGACCATATCGTCCGGACTGACCATCTCCTGATCTGGGGGGATGGGTTTTTCGTTCTTTTTCATGAGATACCCCTTCTATGAGAAAGGGTGCCGCAAAGCGGCACCCTTATACGCGTGTAATGGGATTTGCCGTATGGAGCTCAGGCGTTTTCTTCAGCAGCGGCCTTCGCTTTGATTGCGGCGACTTCTTCCTGAATCTCTACCATCTTTTCCTTGGTCAGGGGGTAGAACTTCAGAGCAATGACGTTCGCCAGCAGACCCAGGATAACCAGACCATTGGCCAGGAAAACGATGCCCCAAACCAGGGGACGGGTCACGGGATCGCCTTCCACGGGGTTGTGATCAGCAAAGCCGACAGCAGCAAACACCAGACCGGCGATCATGGGAGCCAAGGAGGAGACCATCTTATCCACGAAGGAGAACAGGGTGCCCATCATACCGGGGACATACTTGCCGGTACGGTAAACCTCGTAGTCGGCGCAGTCAGCGGTCATGGGAATGACGATGTTGCCGGCAACACCCTGCAGGCCAGCCCAGGCAACGGAGAACACCAGATGCAGAATCAGGAAGTAACCCCAGTTCAGAGCGCCGGTGGCGGGATCGGAGGTCATGGTTCTGGGGTCGCCGAACAGCCACAAAATGGCCATCAGGACGTTGACAATGATGCCGCCCCAGGAGCCAACCAGCATGGCCTTGCGCTGACCCAGGCGGGTAGCCAGCAGGGAGATGCACAGGAAGGAAGCGATGACGGAGGGGATCATGGTCAGGCCGGTGACGTTACTCTGCAGGACAGTGGAACCGGCCAGGCAGGCAAACATGGCGACGCCCACGGCGCTGGTCTTGGCGGAGTTTGCCAGCTTGTCGGTGGAGGCGGAGATAACCAGCATCTGAATAGCACGGTTGTGCTTCAGGGTATCCCAGTAATCCTTCAGACCGACCTTGACGGTCTTGCCGGTGCCGTAGAACTCAATACGATCCTTGGGGGCAATGGAGATAACAGCAATGGCGGTGAAGATGGCGGAGAGAATCGCGACAGCAAGCCAGAAGGAATGGAAGAACTGGGTGCTGGCGTAGCCGCCAACATCCTTGTAGGCATTGGCGATACGGGGAGTGACAATACCCAGAATGGTAAACAGCAGGGTGTTGTACACACCGTCGAAAGCGGCGAACATGGGACGCTGCTTGGGATCGTTGGTCAGGCAGGTCTGAGCGGACTTGGTGACCACGCACTGGAAGGTGTAGCCGAGGTAGTAGATTGCGCCGCAGATGATAAAGAACGCGAAGCGGAGGGCGGTGTTGTTGGGCAGCTTGTGAGTGACATGGAGCATGATAAAGCTCATGATGCACAGGATCACATTGCCGATGATCATGAAGGGACGGTTCTTACCAAACTTGCCGTTGGTCTTGTCCACCACAAAGCCCACGAAGGGATCGGTGACGCCGTCCCAAATACGCATAATCATGGCGAAGCTGGAAGCGGTGACCATGCCGACGCCTACGAAGCCCATCAGGTAGAAGGAAACGTAGTTCATCAGGAACAGGTACAGGTTGGTAGCGGTGTTGTTCAGCGCGAAGCCGGCAACACGCCACATCGGTACGCGATGAATACCGTTTTCGCCAAGATACTTGGGGTTAATTGGCTTGCTCATAAGTATTCTCTCCTTACTTCTTTTCTCCCGGCCTGTCCACGCTTAGACGTGCTCCGCGCGGATGAGAAAGACGCTGGGCACAAATGAGACTGGCGAACCGGGGCGTTTACTGTCATATTATAAAAGATTCGACGCTTTTTTACTAGTGGACGAAACGACGATTTTGTGACAGGGCATGGAGAGAAGTTCGGAAATAAATTGTTTACAATTCACAAAACCCTTGCTATTTCTGGAAACTATGTTATACTATATACAGTCGAAAACCCAAAGGAGAAGCCAAAATCGTGTATAAACAGTGCAGAACGGAGCAGTCCTCCAACCGCCAGCGCCTCCTGGAGCAGGGGCTGCTGGACGCCATGCTTCAGCAGCATTACGATTCGATTTCCGTCAGCGATTTGTGTGAACGGATGGGAATTCCCAGAAAGAGCTTTTACCGCTACTTTTCCGGCAAGGAAGGCGCGCTGCACGCCCTGATTGACCACGCCATCATGGATTATGAGAACTATCAGAACCCGGAAGGGGAAGGACGGACGGTGCTTCGGGATATGGAGCGGGCGTTTTCCTACTGGAAATGCAACAGCCGCCTGCTGGACGCCCTGGAAAAAAGCGGCCTTAGCGGTGTGCTGATTGAGCGTTCCATCAACCTCGCCATCCGGGAGGGAACGGTTCCCCAGCAGTACCTGGCTGCGGAGGGTAAGGGAATGCGGGAGCGGGTCACGGGCTTCGCGGTATGCGGCCTGATGTCCATGGTGATATACTGGCATCACAGCGGCTACGAGGAAAGCATAGAGCAGATGGCCCAGACGGCGCTGCGCCTGGTGACGAAACCGCTGTTTACAGATTTATCCGGACAGTCCTGAAGATGACGATACGATACAGCAGAACCACGACGGCGCACCGTTTTCGGTGCGCCGTTTCTAGGTCAGGTCTCTCCAATGTAGGTAAAGCGAGGGCCATGGTAGCCGTCCCGATCGACGGTTTCGTTCCACATGGCGGCGGGACGCACCCATAGACCGTACTCCCCGTACAGGGCACGGTAAACGACCATAGGCTCCCGGGTTTCCGAGTGGGTGGCAGTGCCGATGACCTCATACAGATTGCCCTTGAAATGCCGGTAAAGGCCCGGTTTGATGTCCATAATCTCCTCCTGAAAGAAGCACGCCGGGCGGTTTTCGCCCGGCGTAATTGGTTTAGCCTGCCTTGGGAACGCTGCCGCCCCGGGCGGTCATGTCCAGAACCATGTTGGGATCGAACAGGGAACGGTCGGTGAACCGGTCGGCGTACCAAGCCATGGTCTCGCCGGTTACCATCAGACGGTTCTGGCGGACGTAGGTGTTGTTGATCTCCGTCATGGGGGACTTGTCGTTGGAAATGAAGTAGCGGAAGCCGGTCTGATACATGGCCTTGAAGGAAGAGCCGGTGTAGTCGGACAGATTGCTTGCCTGAGCAAAGACGAAGGTATCGATGTTGCCGATGATCGGGGTGATCTGCTGCGTCCAGCTCTGCAGATCAGCGGTGATTTCGGCGGTGTTCTTATTGCGGTAGTTGTCGTTGTCGTAGGTGAAGCAGGCCAGACGGTAGCCCTTTGCCTTCAGGGCTTCCACGATGGCGAGAGCGCCGGCCTTCTCCTGCTCGTAGTAGTCGTTGCCCTTGGTGCTGACGTAGGAAGTGTTGCAGCGGTAGCCGAAGATGCCCTGACTGCCGGTGACTGCCAGAACAGCCCGTGCGCCCCGGTAGGAGAAGTCGGGATGCTGCCGGATGAAGTCCTCCAGGATGGGCACGAAGTCGTAGCTGCCGATGAGGGTGTTGCCGCTCGCGTCTACATACTCGGCCTGGATGTCGCCGTTGGCATCGACCACCAGCTTGTTGGCAAAGCCAGCGCCGCCGGCGTCCGGAGTGCCGTCCTTATTGCTGTCCACCATGTATTCAAAGTAGTTGACCATGGTCTCGGTGAGCATCAAAGGCTTCTTGCCCTGGGGCAGATAGATGGACTTGGCTTCGTACTGGTCGGTGCCGGCGACGGTCTGACCCACGTTCACGAAATCGTTGAAGTCCACCAGAACGTAGCCATTGTCATAAAGCTGCTGCAGGATCTTGGAGAACTCGTCGGTAGTGACGAAGTTCATGTTGTACTTGCCGCCCAGCTCCTGATCGTTGAAGGCTCGGGCGGGGTCGGCGATGAGAACGTGGAAGCTCAGATTGGGAATCTGAGAGTAATCCTTGTACTCCACCATGGTGCTCTGGGTACTGACGTACTCAGCGCGCTTTGCCATCATGTCGGCATTGTTCGCCAGTTCCGGGTAGGAGTCCAGCTTGTCAATGGCGCCCTGGTAGTCGTAATTGGCAGCCAGATTCTCCGCTTCCGCCAGAATGCGCTGCCGCTCCGCCTCGGCTTCCGAGGCGGCGCTGATGGAGGCGTCCAGCTCGCTCTGCTTTTTCTGGTCGTTGAACCGCTTCTGGTCGATGGCGTTGGAAATAGCACCGATGACAAAGGAGAGAATCAGAATCAAGCACAGGCAGGCGAGAATGGGGGGCAGGTAGACTTCTTTGAAAATCTGGGATTTGGTCTTTCTCCGGCGACGCCGGGGATTGTTGGGGTCAACAGGCGCTTCCATGGCCTCTTTATTGGTCATGGGCGCGATATAAAGATCGTATAGCTTGGTAAAGACGTTGGGCTTGGCCTCCTTGGGCTTCTTAGGCCTGCGTTCCCTGGCGGATTTGCGCTCCTTGGCGGGCCTGGGTTCCCGACGGCGAACGGGCGCTTCCGCCGGCTGCTCCGGCTCCGTCTCCTCTTCCAGGGGTGCGTCCTGGAAGAAGGCAGGATCGTCATTTCCGGCAGGCGTTTCCCCCATCGGCTCCACATCCTCCGGTTCCTCTGCGTCCTCGGGCAGATCGCCGGTTCCGAAATCGCTGGGCTGCTGGGCGTTTTTGCGCACGGCCTTGGGAGACAGAATGTCATCCAGATCCAAGTCGTCCAGATCCAGATCCTCCCCGTCCTCCGGCACGTCGTCCAGCCCCAGATCGCTGAAGTCCAGGTCGCTGTCGGACTCGACGGAAGGGGACGCCTCCGGCTGATCCTTCGGATCGTCGGAAAGCAGCTTGTCCAAATCACTCAAATCTATATCTTTGCCATCATCATCGATGGGTTCACTGTCGTCGTCCAGAAATGCCTTAGGGTCGAAATCGTCATCGTCGAAATGGAAATCCATGTCGAAATCGTCCTTAGCCATCGTTCATCCCTGCCTTTGTGGTATAGTCAATAGTATTCTATCATCGTCAAAGAAAAAAAGCAAGGGAAATCGGAAGAAAAGGAAAAAAAATCGGAATCCGTCGAAACATGGAAAATCATTGAGAAAAACGGCGGCTTTCCGGGGGAATCGACCCGTTATGCGTACCGGATGGAGATTTCTCCAAAGCTGGCGTCGCAGTGGAGGCGGATCACTGCCGAAGCGTCTTCGCTGGGGCCGCCAGCAATTTCTACGGAGGCAAAGGCGGTTTTGTTGACAGGCTCCACCCGGAATCTGGCGGGTACGATCAGAACCAGCTGCCCGAAGGCACAGTGCAGGTCAATGGCGCAGTCCTCGGTTACCTGGGCGCATTCCCGCAGATCAACCTGCATTTGACCGAAGTTCAGATCGGCGCGTCCTCCAGCCAGATGGGGCAGGGGAATCACATAGTGGTTTTCGCCAAAGGCGGTGGCGCAGTCGAAGTGGTCACCGGTGCAGGTGCAATGATTCTTTGCGGAATTGCCCTTCCCGGGGTGATTTGCGGTAAAGCCGCCTTTTTTCGGCTTGCGCAGAGCGTCCGCCAGCAGGCTGCCGCCGAACAGAAGCAGTAAAACCGGCAGCAGGAATTCCCTGCCCAGGGAGAAGGAAGCAAAATTCAGGTTGCTCAGCAGAAAATACAGGCCGAACAGGGAGCACCCCAGTCGAAAGAAGGAAAAGTGGGGATACAGTCCGAACAGACCGAACACAAGCAGCCCCGAGGGCCAGAGGACATCCCACAGTCCGGCGTGGAAATCCAGAAAATAGGATGCCAGCAGGATACCGCCTGCCAGAAGCACCCAGACAGCCAGGCCGATGCTGCCCTTCTTGCCGCTGTCCCACTGCATATACCAATCGTTATGTACGCCGGAGGTATCTTCTTCCGGTGTCTCCCTAAGGATTTCTCCTTCCCGGACGGCTTTGCTTTCCACGCCCAGCAGTTCATCGGTAGAAATGCCGAAGATTTCCGCCAGCCGTGGCAGCATGGCAATATCGGGGCAGGACTGGTCGTTCTCCCATTTGCTCACCGCCTGGGCGGTAACGCCCAGCAGCTCCGCCAAGGCGTCCTGGGTCAAGCCCAGCCGCTTGCGGTTGAAGACGATACGTTTTCCCAAAGTATCTTCCATGTTTTATCCTCTTTCCTTAACAAAATATCCCCGCCAAACGGGGCGGTTTGGCAGCTGCCTATATCATGCCATAAACCCGGGGAAAAAGCTATCAAATGTTCGTTAAATCCGAATATTTTTTTCCACAACTTCCGGTTGAACCGGACTCAACCAACGGTTGCGAGCGGTTTGACTTGCAATTCGGATACCCGTGTGGTATGATGAAGCAAATTCGCGGCGGGATGTTACGGCTGGGAATGCTGCTTTGGATGCCTTCCCTCCTGAAAAAACGCTATGGAGACGATTGTATGGAAAAAATATCTAGCTTTACCATTGACCACCTGAAATTGCAGCCGGGGCTGTACGTTTCCCGGAAGGATAAGGTGGGTGACGAGACGGTCACTACCTTTGATCTGCGCCTGACCAAGCCCAATGAAGAGCCGGTGATGAACACCGCGGAGGTGCATACCATCGAGCATTTGGCGGCAACCTATCTGCGCAACGAGCCAAACTGGAAGGATAAAGTTCTCTATTTCGGCCCCATGGGCTGCCGGACTGGGTTTTATCTGCTTCTGACCGGGGACTATACCTCTAAAGAGGTGGTGCCGCTGGTGCTGGAGTGCTTCCGCTTCATCCGGGACTACCGGGGGGATGTTCCGGGAGCCAGCGCGAAGGACTGTGGCAACTACCTGGACATGAACCTGCCCATGGCGAACTACTGGGGTGGAAAATACGCGGCATTGCTGGAAACAATCGACGAAACCCGTCTGAAATATCCGGAATAAGGAGATAATGATGACAAAACTTGGAATTATCGGCGCCATGCAGATCGAGGTCGAGATTCTGCTGGGTCAGCTGGAAAACGAAACTACCCACACCATCGCGGGCAGTACGTTTTATGAAGGGACTCTGTCGAGACTGCCCGTGGTTATCGTCCAGTGCGGCGTCGGCAAGGTGAACGCGGCGCTGTGCGCCCAGATTCTCTGCGACCGCTTCGGTGTGACCCACCTGGTGAACACCGGCATCGCGGGTTCGCTGTGTGCCCAGCTGGACATCGGCGACCTTGTGGTGAGCGAGGATGTTATGTATCACGACTTTGACTGCGTGAACTTTGGCTATCCCTTCGGCAGAGTGCCGGGGATGGACGTGACCGCGTTTCCTGCGGACGATACGCTGCTGGCCTACGCCTTCGCGGCGGCGGAGACGGTGAATCCCGGTCACACGAAGGTCGGCAGAATCGCCAGCGGCGACCAGTTCGTCGCGGATCCGGCGGTGAAGCAGAAAATCGTGGAAAACACCCGGGGACTGTGCACGGAGATGGAGGGTGCAGCCATAGCCCAGACGGCTTACCGCAACGGCGTTCCCTTTGTTATCCT
>JAQXPK010000089.1 GCA_029100605.1 Bacillota bacterium
GTAAATGCCGCCGATCAGCTCCCGGACGATAAGAAAGTCAATGCCCTTGCTGACGATTTCCGGCTTCAAAGGCGAGGCGGAGGCCAGCTGGGGCCAGATTTTGGCGGGGCGGTTGTTGCTGTAGACCCCCATGCCCGCCCGAAGCCGCAGCAGCCCCTTTTCCGGGCGCATGGGGCCGGGCACTCCGTTCCACTTGGGGCCGCCCACCGCGCCCAGGAGCACGCTGTCGGAGGCGACGCATCGGCGCAGCATCTCCTCCGGCAGGGGGTCGCCCCACTTGTCGATGGCGCAGCCGCCCATGTCCACGTCGGTGTAGATAAATTCATGACCATACAGCTGGGCAATCCTGTCCAGCACCCGCAGCGCCTGATTGACGATCTCCGGGCCGATGCCGTCGCCCCGGATCACCGCGATGTTCCGTTTCATGGTTCACCCCTCCTTCAGCGATGCCAGCAGGCCGCCCGCTTTGATGATGTTCTGGATAAAATCCGGGAAGGGCTCCGCCTGGTAGGTTTTCCCCGTGGTGGTATCGGTGATAACGCCGGTGTCAAAGTTGACGCTGACCGCGTCCCCCGGCTGAATTTCCTCCGCCGCAGCCTCGCATTCCAGGATTGGCAGGCCGATGTTGATGGCGTTGCGATAGAAGATACGGGCGAAGGACTTGGCGATGACGCAGCCGGTGCCGCAGGTCTTGATGACCAGAGGGGCGTGCTCCCGGGAGGAGCCGCAGCCGAAGTTCCAGCCCGCAACCATGATGTCGCCGGGCTGCACCCGCTGGACGAAGGAGGCGTCAATATCCTCCATGCAGTGCCTGGCAAGTTCCTTCGCGTCGGCGGTATTTAAGTACCGGGCGGGAATAATGACATCGGTGTCCACATTGTCCCCGTATTTGAAAACGTGTCCGCGTGTGTTCATGTTCAGTCCTCCTTGGGTGCGGTGATGTAGCCGGTGAGGGCGGAAGAAGCGGCGGTGGCAGGGCTGGCAAGGTAGACCTCGCTGTCCACGTGCCCCATCCGGCCTACGAAATTACGGTTGGTTGTGGCGACGCACCGCTCCCCCGCCGCGAGAATGCCCATGTAGCCGCCCAGGCACGGCCCGCAGGTGGGGGTGGAAACCACCGCGCCTGCGTCGATAAAGGCGGTGACGTAGCCCCGCTGGACGCACTCCCGGTAGATCTGCATGGTGGCGGGGATGATAATGCAGCGCACGCCGGGGGCGACGGTGTGCCCCTTCAGAATGCGATAGGCCGTCTGCATATCCTCCATTCGGCCATTGGTGCAGCTGCCGATGACCACCTGATCGATTTTCACACCCCCAAGCTCCGAAGCGGGGCGGGTGTTCTCCGGCAGATGGGGGCAGGCCACGGTGGGCACGATTTTGCTCAGTTCAATGGGAATCGTCTGCTCGTATTCCGCGTCGGGATCGGCGGTGAATTTCCGGGGCGGACGCTCGCAGCGGCCTTCCAGATACCGCCGGGTCACGTCGTCCACGGGGAAGATGCCGTTTTTCGCGCCGGCCTCGATTGCCATGTTGCAGATACACAGCCGGTCGTCCATGGTTAAATCCGCCACGCCCTCGCCGGTGAATTCCATGCTCTTGTACAGCGCCCCATCCACACCGATCTTGCCGATGATGGTGAGAATTACGTCCTTGCCGCTGCAGTTTGCGGGCAGCTTGCCGGTGAGTTCAAAGCGGATGGCGGCGGGCACCTTGAACCAGGCGGTGCCGGTTGCCATACCGGCAGCCATGTCCGTGCTGCCCACGCCGGTAGAGAAGGCACCCAGAGCGCCGTAGGTGCAGGTGTGGCTGTCCGCGCCGATGACGCAGTCTCCGGCGGTGACCACCCCCTGCTCAGGAAGAAGGGCGTGCTCGATTCCCATTTTCCCCACGTCGTAGAAATGGCTGACACAGTGCTGACAGGCAAATTCCCGGCACTGCTTGCTCTGCTGAGCCGCCTTGATGTCCTTGTTGGGGACGAAGTGATCCAAAACGATGGCGATTTTGTCCCTGTCGAACACCTCCGAAAAGCCGTTTTTCGTAAATTCGTTGATGGCCACGGGGGTGGTGATGTCGTTGCCCAGCACCAGATCCAGCCTGGCGCGGATCAGCTGTCCCGCCGTGACGGCTTCCATCCCCGCATGGGCGGCGAGGATTTTCTGTGTCATTGTCATACCCATTTTCGTTTTCCCCCTACTTTCGGATCATATTGTTATAAGCGCCCACCAGGGCGTAGATACTGGCCTTGATGATGTCGGTGTCCGTGCCCGCGCCCCAGCTCATGTTCCCGGCAGCGTCCTCCAGGCCGATGTAGGCCGCGGCGGTGGAGCCGGAGTTGCGCTCCTGGACGCTGTGCTCGGTGTAGACCTTCAGGGTGTAATTGTCGCCGGTATAGGCCTTCAGGGCGTTGCTCACCGCGTCCAGAGAGCCGTTGCCGGAGCAATGGAGGGTGGTTTTTCTGCCGTGGCGGAGGAAGGTGATCTCCGCCTCCACCCCGCCGGGCTTTTGGGTAAAGGACATATCCGAGATGGCGATGGGCTGCTGCACGTTCAGGTAGGAATCCATGAAGATCGCCAGCACATCCTCGCTTTTCAGCTCCCGGTGATCGTGGTCGGACACGCTCTTGCACTGGTAGCTCAGATGCTCCCGCATCTTGGGCGGCAGGCTGTAGCCGTAATTCTGCTCCAGCAGATACCCGATGCCCCCCTTGCCGCTCTGGGAGTTGACCCGGATGACATCGGCGTCGTAGGTGCGGTTGATGTCCCGGGGGTCAACCGGCAGGTAGGGCACCGTCCAGCGATGGAGGTTGTTCTCCTTCCGCCAGGTCATGCCCTTGGCGATAGCATCCTGATGGGAGCCGGAGAAGGCGGCGAACACCAACGCTCCGGCATAGGGCGTCCGCTCATAGACGTGCATTCTTGTGCACTGCTCATAGGTCTTGCAGATGGCGGGCATATCGGAGAAATCCAGCTCCGGGTCCACGCCGTGGGAGTACAGGTTCATGGCCAGGGTGATGATGTCCACATTGCCGGTACGCTCGCCGTTTCCGAACAGGGTGCCCTCCACCCGGTCGGCTCCCGCCAGCAGCGCCAGCTCCGTATCCGCCACGCCGGTGCCCCGGTCGTTATGGGGGTGGAGGGACAACGTGACGTATTCCCGGTATTTGAGGTTTTCGCTGATATACTCCACCTGGCTGGCGTAGATGTGGGGCATACTCATCTCCACCGTCACCGGCAGATTGATGATGACGTTGTTGGTTTCGCTGGGCTCCAGCACGTCCAGCACGGCGTTGCACACCTCCAGAGCATACTCCGGCTCGGTGCCGGTGAAGCTCTCCGGGGAGTACTCGAAGCGGAAGTTCCCTTCATACTCCGCCGCCAGACGCTTGACCAGCTTCGCGCCCTCCACGGCAATTTGCTTTATTTCCTCCTTGCTCTTGCGGAACACCTGCTCCCGCTGAGCCACGGAGACGGAATTGTAGAAGTGGATGATGGCGCTGGGAGCGCCCTTGCAGGCCTCGAAGGTCTTGCGGATGATATGCTCCCGGCATTGGGTCAGCACCTGAACGGTGACATCCCTGGGAATCATGTGGTTCTCGATGAGCGTGCGCAGAAACTCGTACTCCGTTTCGGAGGCGGCGGGAAATCCCACCTCGATCTGCTTGAACCCGATGCGCAGCAGCAGATGGTAGAATTCCAGCTTCTCCTCCAGGCTCATGGGGATGACCAGGCTCTGATTTCCGTCCCGCAGATCCACGCTGCACCACTGAGGCGCTTTTTCAATGTGATCCTTGTGAACCCATTTGTAATGTTCTCCCGGCGGCGGATAGTAGCCGACGGCGTATTTGGAAGTATCCATGTCACTCGTCTCCTTACTCTTTGGTGCCCGGAAGTCTTTGACCGGAAGACCTCCGCAAAAATAAGCCCTGTCTCTTACATCCGTAAAGAGACAGGGCTTTGCATACAAAACCTTGCGGTACCACTCTTTTTGCCGCCGAGGCGGCCCCTCATGACGGTCAGACAACCGTCTCCCGCTGTATCGGTCGGGCTCCGTCCGTCTTACTCGGTCTCCCTTTCAGTCCGGCCGCTCAGGGGCCAGTATACGACTTGCTCCGCTGCCGCCTCACACCAACCGGCGGTTCTCTGGACGCGGGAATCGGGCCGCTTTTTCCCCTTCATTGCGTTTTTCCATATCCTGACGGATTATAGCATTTCTTCCCGGCGGTGTCAAGCGCCGAAGTACAAAAGTCCTTCTCCGTCAAACACTTTTGGGGGAATTCCACAGATTCCATACGCGGCACTTGTGCAATTCGATCAGGGAAGCCCACTCATCTCCGGAAAAAAGCAAGGGCGGCTATGTCAGCCGTCCCCGCCCGGAGCGTCCTCCTTTACGGCGTAAATGTAAATGAATTATACGCATATCGGCTTAACTCAGCAAACCGGCAAGTTGCAGTTTATCTGGCACCCGTTTCGTAGGGCGGGGTCATGACCCCGCCCTACGGAGGGCTTACGCCAAATTCCTATTTGTTGGACAGCTGAGTAAAACCGATAAGCACTTAATAGCAAGCGGGGCGTCGGTCGACGCCCCGCTTACCTGTTTACTTGACAGCTGCGAAGCCCTTTTCGAGATCCGCGATAATATCGTCGATGTGCTCGGTGCCGATGGACAGGCGGATGGTGCTGGGGGTGATGCCCTGATCCAGCAGCTCCTCGGGGGACAGCTGGGAGTGGGTGGTGGTGGCCGGGTGAATTACAAGGGACTTCACGTCTGCCACGTTGGCAAGCAGGGAGAAGATCTCCAGATTGTCAATGAACTTCCACGCGGCTTCCTGACCACCCTTGATCTCGAAGGTGAAGATGGAGCCGCCGCCGTTGGGGAAGTACTTCTCATATAGGGCGTGGTCGGGATGATCGGGCAGGCTGGGGTGGTTTACGTGCTCCACCTGCGGGTGGTTCGCAAGGAACTCCACGACCTTTTTCGTGTTCTCCACGTGGCGGTCAAGCCGCAGGGACAGCGTCTCCACACCCTGCAGCAGCAGGAAGGCGTTGAAGGGGGAGATGGTTGCGCCGGTGTCCCGGAGCAGAATGGCCCGGATGTAGGTGACGAAGGCGGCGGGGCCTGCGGCGTCCACGAAGGACACGCCGTGATAGCTGGGGTTCGGCTGGGCGATGGGGGCGTACTTGCCGCTGGCCTTCCAGTCAAACTTGCCGGAATCTACGATGATGCCGCCAAGCGTGGTGCCGTGACCGCCGATGAACTTGGTGGCGGAGTGTACCACGATGTCCGCGCCGTGCTCGATGGGTCGGATCAGGTAGGGGGTGCCGAAGGTGTTGTCAATGACCAGGGGCAGGCCATGCTTGTGAGCAATGGCGGCGATGGCGTCGATGTCAGGAATGTCGGAGTTGGGGTTGCCCAGGGTTTCCAGATAGATCGCCTTGGTGTTGGGCTGAATGGCGGCTTCCACCTCGGCAAGGTCGTGGGCGTTGACAAAGGTGGCGGTGATGCCGTACTGGGGCAGGGTGTGAGCCAACAGGTTGTAGCTGCCGCCGTAGATGGTTTTCTGAGCCACAATGTGGTCGCCCTTCTGTGCCAGCGCCTCGATGGTGTAAGTAATGGCAGCCGCGCCGGAGGCGGTAGCCAGAGCGGCAACGCCGCCCTCCAGTGCCGCGATGCGTTTCTCCAGCACGTCCTGGGTGGAGTTGGTCAGACGTCCGTAGATGTTGCCGGCATCCGCCAGACCGAACCGGGCGGCAGCGTGGGCGGAGTTCTTAAAGACGTAGGACGTGGTCTGATAGATGGGCACTGCCCGGGAGTCGGTGGCGGGATCAGGCTGTTCCTGACCAACGTGGAGCTGCAGAGTTTCAAATTTATAGTTAGACATAAAAGTTACCTCTTTCATTTTATTTTGGTTGAATAGATACAAAAAAGCCCGGGAATGCATACATACTCCCGGACCGGCTATGGCGAAAGAGGTTCCCTCAGGAAAGCGGAACCATGGGCGCGGCACAGCACCCGGCCATAACAGCAGTCCGGGAATTGCACATTCGTCCAAAGCGGAAATTGCGTCTGAGAAGCTGAAGGAAGTAGTTCTTCATGCCGGTTCGTGCTCCTTTCACTTAATACCAACCGAACAAGTTGGTTTGTAGGAATTATAGCCGAACCGAAAGGATTTGTCAATAGGTCTCAAAAAATAATTCCTATAAAACTACTTCTTTGAGGCAATACCGCACAATGAGAGCTGTGGGTTTCGGCGGATCTTCTTCCCCGCTATGCAGTGCTGCCTTAACGTCTTTTCCTATTTTAGAACTTAGAAAGTAGTAATATAGGAAAATATTTCATAAACCTTATTGACAAACCAGGAAAGCGGGTGTATCGATCTAACCATCGAATTTGAGCAGCGAAGAGAAAGGAGCGGATTGCAATGTTAGAAGCCAATTTCAATGCTGCAATGTTCTATTGTCGAATGTGTACCTCCCGGGCATATCCGTATGGCAGGGTGCATTCAGGTATGTTTTTCCGCACCTTCTGTTGATCTTCCAAAGGGAATATCAGGATGCCATTTGCCCGGGAGCTTTTGTATAGCCCCGGCTTTTTTGCTCAAATTTGACCCTTCAAAAAGAAAGATTATGAGAATTAGGAGGAATCATCCATGAAAACACTGAAACAAACGCTTGCTTTTGCTTTAGCACTGACCCTGCTGTTTACGCTTGCCGCCTGCGGCGGTTCCGCTGCTCCCACTGCCACTCAGGCACCGGCTTCGCAGACGGAGACTTCTTCCGCCGCCACCGAAGCAGCCGCTCCCGCTGAGACCCAGGCGCCTGTTGCCGCTGCCATTGACAAGGCCGCTTTCGACGCACTGATCGCTTCCGGCATTGTGGCGGACGACGCCGACATTGAGGCCAACGCCTGGGCCGCCGCCGTGAAGAAGGCAGGCGTGCTCCGTGTTGGCGGCACCCGTACCTCCTTCCTGTTCAGCCAGCTGGACGAGACGGACAACAGCCTTCGGGGCTTTGATGCTGGCCTGTATCAGCTGCTGGCTCGGTACATCCTGGGCGACGAGACCAAGTTTGAACTGACTCAGGTGGATTCCAGCACCCGGGAGTCCGTGCTCCAGAGCGGTCAGGTGGACGCGGTGTTCGCAACCTATTCCATCACCCCTGCCCGGCAGGAGGTCATCTCCTTTGCCGGCCCCTACTACACCTCCCGTCAGGCTGTGCTGGTAAAGGCAGGCAACACGGCGATTACCGGCGTTGATTCTCTGGCTGGCAAGAACGTAGCGACCCAGTCCGGTTCCACCGGCCCCGACATTCTGGCGCAGTTCGCTCCCGAGGCAGTTGTTCAGGAGTTTGCCAACGACATTGAGGCGCGTACCGCTCTGGAGCAGGGCCGTGTAGACGCCTACGTCACCGACTACACCCTGCTGCTCAACGCCATCGTGAAGAACCCCGGCGTGTATGAGATCGCGGGCGACACCTTTGGCCCCGAGGATAACTACGGCATCGGTCTGCCTCTGAACTCCGACGGCGTTGCTTTTGTCAACGAATTCCTGAAGAAGACCGTGGATAACGGCACCTGGGAGAAGCTGTGGAAGATCTCTCTGGGCGACCGCACCGGCATTGACACCGCGCCTGCGGCTCCCGTTATCGGATAAAACAAGTATTTTTCAGAGCGGCTCTCAAGACCTTTCGTTTTGAGAGCCCTCTTCCGTACCTGCCGAAAGCTTCGGCGGCCTCACAAGGGGGAATCCTATGTCCATTTCAAAACTGCTGACTCAATTTGGAGATCAGTATGTTCAGGCGCTTCTGACCACCTGGAAGCTGACGGCGCTGGCCTTTACGCTGGCCTTTGCCATCGGCATTGTCATTACGGTCATGCGCATCTGTCCCATCAAGCCATTGCGGATGGCGGGAGACTTTTACGTTCAGATTTTCCGGAACATCCCCGGCGCGGCACTGTTGATTCTGCTGGTCTATGCCATGCCCTACCTCAATCTGGTGTGGTCGTATTATACCTGTGTTCTGATCGCCACCTCGCTGATTCCCGCCTCCTTCTGATCGGAATACCTGATGGCGGGCATGAACACCATCGCGCCGGGACAGATCGAAGCCGCCCGGTCCCTGGGCATGACCTTTTTCCAAACCGTCAAAAATGTGATTCTGCCCCAGGCTCTGCGCTCCAGCGTACTGCCCCTGACCAACCTGCTGGTTGCCACCATGCTGACCACCGCTCTGGCCTCTCAGGTG
Source organism: Bacillota bacterium (assembly GCA_029100605.1). Lineage (GTDB taxonomy): Bacteria > Bacillota > Clostridia > Oscillospirales > Oscillospiraceae > Faecousia. The sequence continues at coordinate 8,241 of JAQXPK010000089.1, forward strand.
CCGCTGAATCCCAGAGATTTGACCGGCCTCGTGTCCTACATCAACACCCACGCAGTGGGCGGTGTCACCGCGTTTCTGATTTCCGCCATTCTCTACTGTACCACAGCGGTGGTGATTGGGCAGATCGGCAACTGGATCGATAAAAAAGTGAGGATACTGCGATGAGTGCTGGAACGACTTCTATTCGGGATGTCTTATATGAGGCACCGGGGCCAAAGACCCGCAGATGGATTGCCGTGGGCACGGCGGTTTCCCTGCTGGCGCTGGCGGCACTGCTATTTCTGGTGCTGCGGCAGTTTTACATCACAGGACAGCTCAGCGGGAAATACTGGAAACTGTTTACCCAGTATTCCACCTGGCGTTTTCTGGGACAGGGACTTGCGGGAACACTGAAGGCCGCTCTGGCGGCAAGCGTTCTGGTATTTATTCTGGGAATGCTGCTGATGCTGGGCAGAATCAGCCGTTTTTCCCCGCTTCGGGGCATCTGCACCGTGCTGGTGGAGTTCAGCCGGGGCGTGCCGACGCTGCTGTTTATTTACTTCTTCTTCCTCGTGGTTCCTCAGATGGGCGTGAAGCTCTCGGCCTTCTGGAAGATTACGGCCCCGGTGGCAATTTCCGCTGCGGGCATGGTGGCGGAGGTGCTGCGCTCTGGCGTGAACGCGGTGCCCAAGGGTCAGCGGGAAGCGGCGGTGTCTCTGGGCATGGGCGAGGGAAGCGTATTTTTCAAGATCATCTTCCCCCAGGCCTTCCGCAGCGTCATCCCGGCGCTGATTTCGGAAATTGTTATTGTTCTGAAGGACACCACCTTTGCCTACGTAGTCAACTACGCCGACCTGATGCAGAATGCCAAGGTGCTCATCAGCAACCACGACGCCCTGCTGTCGGTGTATCTGGTTGTGGCTGTAATCTACATTCTCATCAACTATCTGCTGAACAAGGCGTCCGTCGCCGCGGCGCACCGCAGCCGCAGTTCCACCGTGACCACACGATAGCACAGAAAGGAGAGACGGCGATTATGGAACAAGCCAAAACCGGGACAGCCCCGGTGATTGAACTTAAGGATATCGAAAAGCATTTCGGTCAGCTGCATGTCCTGAAGGACATCAGCCTGTCGGTAAACAAGGGCGAGGTGGTGGTCATTATCGGCCCCTCCGGCTCCGGCAAATCCACCCTGTGCCGCACCATCAACCGGCTGGAAACCATCGATTCCGGCGAGATCATCATTGACGGCGTGCCCATGCCCCAGGAAGGCAAGCAGCTTGCCCAGCTGCGCGCCCAGATCGGCATGGTGTTCCAGTCCTTTAATCTGTTTGCCCACAAGACCATTCTGGATAACGTGACCATCGCCCCTATGGACGTGCTGCACAAGCCCAAAAAGGAAGCCCAGGAGGAGGCCATGGCCTTGCTGAAGCGGGTGGGTGTGGACAGTCAGGCGCATAAGGTTCCAGCTCAGCTTTCCGGCGGACAGCAGCAGCGAGTGGCTATCGCCCGGGCGCTGGCTATGCACCCTAAGGCCATTCTCTTCGACGAGCCTACCAGCGCCCTGGATCCGGAGATGATCGGCGAGGTGCTGGAGGTCATGACCGGCCTTGCCCGGGAGGGTATGACCATGGTGGTGGTCACCCATGAGATGAATTTTGCCCGGAAGGTTGCGGACAGAATGATTTTCATGGACGGCGGCAGCATTCTGGAGGAGGGCAATCCGGAGGAGTTTTTCGCCAGCCCCAAGACCCAGCGGGCCAGAGATTTTCTTAATTCCATCCATTCTCATGAAAGATAAGGTCTCGTTGCCAGATATGTGGGCAATGAGAACAACTTCCATGCCTACGATGAGGATACGCTGATGGCTGTGGGCAGAGTGGTCGCCACCGCCGCGGAAGCCGATAAGCACAGGACAAATCGGCCGTTTTTCTTAAAACGGTTTCATACTGTTTTATGAGACCGCTGTGAAGCGGTCAGCGAATCGCCGCTAAAATACCGAACCCATCCATTTTCCTCGCTACCGGCGACCTGCGGTTGGGTCGCAGGCCATAATGGTTGATCGAGAAACAGGAGGAATGCAAGCAAGCCGGTCAGTCCTCAAACGGGAAGTGGTAGGAAAGGCCGCACTCGTCCCGCAGGGCAATGAATTCCTTCTGAATCGCCTCACCCACAGGAACCCCCTTGTCCTTCCGCTCCTGCCAGGCCAGGTATTCCTTTTCACCAGCGGTGTAGATCTGCTGGGCACCGGGCGCTTTTTCCGAGGCGCGAAGGCTCCGGCAGATGTCGCCGGCGGTTTTTTTGAAGGTGTCCAGACCCATGAAGAACTCCGGGTTGATGACGAAGAAGAAATGCCCCAGCCGGTACATCTGGTTATTTCCCTGGGCATCCTTGCCGCTGAGCGCTTTCATGAAGGGGCCGCCGGTGAGCGCTGCTGAGAGAATCTCCACGATGGCGGTAAATCCATATCCCTTGTAACCGCCGGTTTCTTCTCCCAAACCGCCCAGAGGAAGCAGGGCGCAGTTGCCCGCGCGCATATCCTTCAGAATTCCGGCGGAATCGGTTCTGGTCTCGCCGTCCTTTGTGACCACCAGCCCGGCAGGGGTCGGCTTGCCGGAGCGGGCATAAAACTCGATCTTGCCGTTCTGAATGGTAGAAGTGGCGCAGTCGAAGTTGAAGGGAAACGCCTCGTCCGTGGGCATGGTAAAGGTCAGGGGATTGGTGCCCATCATAGGCTCCACGCCGAAGGTGGGCGCCACAGAGGGGCGGGCATTGGTACCGGAAATACCGATCATACCTGCCTTTTCCGCCATGGTCGTCCAGTAGCCCGCAATGCCATAGTGGGTGGAATTCATGATGGCTCCGCCAGCCATACCGTAGACTTTGGCCTTCTCAATGAGCATTTCCATCATTTTATGGCTGGCTACCATGCCCATTCCGTTGTTGGCATCCATAACCACGGTGGTGGGCGTTTCCTTCAGAATGTCGATTTTTGTCACGGGCAGCAGCGTTCCATTTTTGATTCTGTCCAGATAGATTGGCTTGAAGCGATTGCAGCCGTGGCTCTCAATGCCTCGGCGATCCGATTCCAGCAGCACGTCGGTGCAGATCTTTGCGTCCTCCTCTGGCACGCCGTAGGCTTTGAACACATCCACCATAAAGCTGCTGACGAGTTCCCATGGAACATATGGCCTTGTTTCCATATTCGATTCCTTCTTTCTCATGAATGTTACCGTCTGTGAAGCGAATGGCTTCCATGACAACCGAAGCTCCCTGTTGAATTCAACAAATGATCGACTTCAATTCCATTATATCTTTGTACAACCTGATGGTCAATGTTTTTTTGAAATTTTGCGAGGAAATAGGAAAGTCCAAAAGCCCAAGGGCTTTTGGACTTTTCACAGAATAGAATCATGCAGTACAAGCATTGTTTCCCACTGCTCAGATAAAAAAGGCGTTTTGCCCTCTTCATCATCATTCAACCCTTCTTTCGCTTACAGGATACCGGAGCATCAACGGATTTGCCAATGTGCAAATCCGATAAACTATATCAGGTTTGGTCAAATCCAGCCAAATCCGGTGAAACGCTATCAGCACTTTTATCCATAATTCCGGGAAGATTTTTGCTGCCAGACAGCAGCAAGGGGAGTGGAAAATTGGCCTTCAAACGGCCCGAATGCCGCCCTGATTTGTCCTATTTTTTAACACATAAGGGGTTCAAAATGCCCATTTGTCCACTCATTAACACAAAATAGCGAGGTCAGATTTGGTCAAATCCGGAGAAAATCAGCGAAACAGAATCAAAGCCATAGATACAGGAAAACCCCGGAAAACCTTGATTTTCCGGGGTTTTTGAGCCTTTTTGATTGTAAAAACGCGACCAATTATCTCTTGGAGAACTGAGGAGCGCGACGGGCGGCTTTGAGGCCGTACTTCTGTATGTACGATATGAAAAGTCGTTGCGGCTCTAAGAGAAATTGAATGTCACCATCCCAAGTAACCTCAAAAGTAACCTCAAACTGTTTATTTGTCAAATTTGACTATGCCCAAATGCACTATCTATCTTCTGTTTTAGATCTTCCGGGCGGTTATATGTCAGGTGGGCATAGATGTCCAGCGTGATCCTTGCGTGCTCATGACCTGCCAGGTACTGCACCGTTTTCACATCTACACCAGCCAGAAGAAGATTGGTGATATAGGTGTGCCGGAGCTGGTGCGGCGTGGGTACAAAGTCCATCGTATAGACCACCTTGCCGTTATGCGATGCCTTTTCACCCAGCACAGGTGCAACGGTGTGAACCTCTTTGGTTCCATCCTTTTTATACCGGGTGTATGTTCGCTCCTTAGTTGTCCGTGTAACCACATATTTCCACAACCGCTGCCACTGAGTTTCCGATAGGGGGTTCCCATCCGAATTGGCTACTACGAACTCAGAGGTGGCGGCTTTCTTTTTTTCTGCCAAATGGTCAAGCAGAGGCTTCGGGATCGGTATGTTCCGGCGAGCTGCCCTTGTCTTAAGGTTGGTTGAGATGACCGGCCTGTTGTGCTCTGTGTGCCATGCGGTCTGCACGGACAGATGGGGTGCGTCTGTATCGAGAAACACATTCTCCCATTTCAGCCCCAGCGATTCCTCACGCCGCAGTCCGGCGTAAAGCCCCAGCATGACGAAGGTCTCAACCGGCAGCCCCTTCACGGATTCCAGCAGCGTTTTCATCTGCTTATCTGTGAGGGCTGTCTTTTCTTTTGCTTCAACGCCGCCCCTTGGGTTCAGGTTCTCGCATGGGTTTTTATCTATGATGCCAGAATCAACTGCAGACTGGAAAATCAGTTTGAATAGCATCTGTGTCTTCCTGTAAATGCTGGTGGACTTCTTGGATGCCTCAACAATCGCCATCTTCACATCATCCGGCCGCACATCTGCCATGTACATATCGCCTATTGTGCCGATGATGTAGATTTTCACGACCGAGGTGTAGTCCACCATGGTTGTGGGGCGCACATGGGCAGAGTGCATTGTAAGCCATCGCTCGGCATAATCCCTGACAAGTGGGTTCTCCCGGCGGAATGAAGCATTAGAGATCAGATCCTGAGCCTCACGCAGCTTTTCTTCCATCTGCTCCGGAGACGAAGCGTAGATTGCCACATACTTTCCGTCTACATCTTTGATACGCTTCCGGTATATCCCTTTCTTCGGTAGGTATTCATATTGCGGTTTTTTCTGCCTGGCCATCGTGGGCACCTCCTTTCGCTGGTGTTCTATGTTATAGAACACAGAATAACAGAATCCATCATAATCTCCCGAAATCACATAATTTGTAACAAATATGTTACAGTATTGTAATTTCTTACATAGGAGGTTAAGTCATGGAAAAGGAATTGATCGAACTGTTCAATAGCCTGTCTGAGGAAAAGCAGCAGATGTTCATCGAGTACCTGATGCAGCTGATTCCTGATGAAGAAGTTGAACAGTAACCCACAACCACCATTTTCGGGACATCCCGGGAATGGTGGTTTTATTCAAAGCTGCTGTATGTCAGCTCTCCGGTGCTTAAATCAAATTGGTACTGGCCGTAATACTCTCCACCGCAGGCTTCCTTTGCATCGTGTTCCTCACCCTTCTTGTATTCCGTGATATTTACAAACAGGGTGCCGGACTGGACCGTAATCGCATTTACCGTGTTCAGAGTGAAATTGTAGACGATATGCACTTCATCGTCTGCCTTGAAGTATTCCTTATAGTAATCGACTGCATACTTGTCCGGTGTTTCGGAGGAAGCAATCAGAGCCTTTCTCCATCTTCCTGTGCTGTCGTTGCGGAATGTGTCGCTGAAAGTAACATCGAAAGGAAGCACGGAATCTGCTTTGGTTTCCTTTGGCTGCTCAGTCTGAACAGGATCTGTGACAACCGGGGCTGATGCCTGGGCTGTGGTAGGTTTCTTCGCTTCCGGCTCCGAGGAATCTCCACCAAGGCCTGTGAGGTTTCCGATGACACCAACAATCACAAAAACAACCAGCGTCCAGAACCACCACCTCTTTGTTATTGGCTTCTTGGTTGATTTTTTCTCAAACTTTCCCATAGCTACTCCTCCTGTTTATGTTCTGCGAGGTATCGCAGATAATTCATTGCTTCTTTCCGGCTTTCGGCAGGAATGCTGTTGAACAGCCGCACGACTTCTCTTTCCATCCCGTTGTCATCATTGGCAGCGGGATTCTTTATATCTGTTTCACCTTTGAGGTATTCCACAGTTACCCCGAAGTAATCTGCAATCCGCTTCAATGCTGATTCTCTTGGAACGGCTCCCTGCTTCCATCCAGTTGGAGCGGCATTTGATAAGCCGATTTCAACTGCTGCTTTTGTCGGTGAGATGTTTTTCTCGGCGCAAAGACCAATATAAATTTCATAAAACATACACAATGCCCTCCTTTTCAATTTGGTAAAACTTAACAAACTTAGTAAAGCTAGTGTTAAAACTGTTGAAATCTAGTAAACTTAGCGGTATAATTTCACCATAGGTTAAATTATCTCTAAGATTAACACAGAAACTTAATAAAAGCAATAGAAGGAGGAGCAAATGCTGGGAGAAAACATTAGACGAATCCGCACCGAACGCCACTTAACACAGTCTGCTCTGGCTGAAAAGTCCGGCGTGTCTGTTCAGCAGATAAATCAAATCGAATGGGGAGCCAAGGGGCTCAGCGTTCCAACGCTGGTTCGTATTGCCCGGGCTCTGGAATGCACCACTGACGAGATTCTTGAGGAGGGCAACGATGGAACTTTTAACCAGAGAGCAGGCTGCTGAACGCCTTGGTATTTCGGTGTCCACGCTTGATTCTGAGCGTGTCGCCGGGAATCTGGA